>JAFVAA010000789.1 GCA_017476305.1 Lachnospiraceae bacterium | reverse complement strand
CAGGAGGTTGCGGAAATTCAACAGGCTATGGCAGAAGAGGAAACGGATACCTATGCGGAAAGAAAAGCAGAAATTGCGCTGGAGGGAAAGAGCGATGCAGAGGCACTGAGAGAACTTTTGGAAGAAGAAATAGAGGAAAATCCGGTAACGGAAGAAAAGGAGGAGTCATATGAAAAAACGGAAGAAATCGTGGAGGAGGATGAAGGCATTAAAGAAGTTTCCAGTGAGGAGAAAGAGGAAGAGGTTTCTCGTGAGGACAAAGAAAAATCTGAGAACTCTGCAGAAGCAGAGGAAAATTCTGAAGAATACGCTGAAGAGGACGAAAAAGGCGATACAGAATGGGAAGAAGAGGGAACTGAGAGTTCCGTGCCTGAAGAAACCATTCATGAGGAGGAAAAGGAAACTGCGGTAACGGAAGAGGTGGATCGCTCTCCAAAAAAATCTGTGCTGGAAGGTTATCAGGCACCGGAGATTCCCGTGGTGACAAATGATTATTCTGCAATCCCGGAGGGGATGTACTCGGAGGAACCTCCGACTACCAGAGCACTTCACAAATCCTTTGCAGATTTGATAAAGCTGATCCAGGGAGAGCTGGATCCTTCCCATTTTGTCCTGATGGGGAGTGGTTCAGAGAGGATGGTCGGTGTTTCGAAAAGAATCGTCCGGGTGATGAAGGAAAGCGGGTATTTATCACAGGGCAGGATTGCTAAGATTGGAGCAAGCCAGATCAATTCGATGGATTTGGTCAGCTTCAAAAGCCAGCTAAAGGGAAACTGCATTTTGATCGAGCAGGCTGCAGATCTGCTGTTTCCGAAGATTTCACTGCTTTTTTCCATTATGGACGAATATTATGGAGATTTCGTAGTGATTCTTGCAGATGAGGGAAGTACGCTCGACCAGTTGTTCCGTTTTACACCACAGTTAGCGAAACGATTTAAATATATCATTGATGTATCGCACTATACACCGGAGGATTATGAATAGACTGTTTAAGAAAATAGAATAAGACGTTAAAAAGGCTTTCTGAATTGGAAAGCCTTTTTGCGTTCAGCCATTGGACCCGGAGCAAAATCCCTGGAAAATGCATCTGGAGCTTGCTTTCGGGACCGGTGTGATATTTTGTCCTTTATTCGGCGGGGCTTGCGGGAGCTCCTGGAATTTCAGCTTTTTTACCGACTCTTCCCTCTGCTACCAGCTCGCCTAAATAATTTACGATTTCCCCATTAAGCTGTGTACCGGAAACGCGCTTTAGCTCTGTAATCACGACATCTAAAGGCATCTGCTTCCGGTAAGGTCTGGTGGAGTACATGGCATCAAAGGTATCGGCGACTGCGATGATCTGTGCCACGAGGGGGATATCCTTTTCCGTGACGCCATTCGGATAGCCTTTGCCATCCAGACGCTCATGGTGATAGCCGGCTCCTATGGCAAGATTTGGTGCGATGGTGATATCCTTTAGGATTTCATATCCCTTTTTCGCATGCTGCTTTAGGATTTCGTATTCTTCATCGGTCGGTGCTCCCGGCTTTCCTAAAATTTCATCCGGAACGCTTAGCTTTCCGATATCGTGCATCAGGGCAATGTTATAGACCTCTTTAATTTCCGTGTCCGAGTAGCCCATTTTTTCTGCCAGCATCCGCGAGTAGGCAGCGACGCGGAAGGAATGACCTCTGGTGTAATTATCCTTTAAGTCGATGCATTTGGCAAATGCCTGTGTGACTTCATCGATATACTGCTGTTTTTCTTCCTGCTTTTTCATCAGGGCAACTGTCTTTTTATGGAAGTACAGGAAAATCAAAAGAGCTACGATGGCTACGACGATAATTCCTGTCACCAGCCAGAAGCCGGGGTATTCATAAAATGCCCGCTTTTTAATGATGGTAACAGAAATACTGTTTTCTTCTTTTCCGGTCAGTGTATTGATGATGGACAGGTGAAATTTATATTTGCCGCCGGAGAGATTCGTATAGCTGACTTCTCCTAAATCCTGTTTTGACATAGTGACTGCCTTATCATCAAAGCCTTCCAAATAGTAACTGACACGAGGGTTTTTCAGGGCATAGGTCAGGGCGTATCCGAAGATGTCCAGACGCTTGCAGTCCGCAGGAATCGTAATGGATTTTCCGGCCTTTACGCTTTTGAGCTCTCCATCCACCTGAATAAAAGGAACGGTCAGCTTGATTTCCGTATCGGATTCATCTGCTTCATTGATATTGATCATACTGATACCGGTAGTTCCTGCGATGTAGAGATTTCCGTTTTCCTCGATCGCGCTCCGGGAATTGGCTGTTGCAATACACGGAAGTCCGCATTTCGTATCGTAAAAGGTATATTCCGGATTTTTTGGATTTTTTAGCAGGGTATCTGCAGACATTACATAGATACCGTTGCTGCTCAATACCCATGCCCCGCCATGCTCGTCAAAGAAAATATCAAAGTTATTCGGATATGGAAAATGAGAAATCGTGGTGATTTTTTCATCCTTCATATAGGCAAGGGAATTACTGGTAATGATCCAGTACAGATTTCTTTCCGTGTCTTTTTTGATGCGCAAAATGACCTCAGAGGCAAGGTGATCCTCTAGTCCGAAGCGGGAGGAGCTGTTTCCGTCTATTTTATACAGACCATCCCCGTCACTTCCTAAATAAAGGACGCCATTTTCGCCTTCCTCGATACAGAGAATTTCTGTATTGCTGATGCCGTTGGAACTGTCATAATGCCCTGTAATCTTTTCATTTTCAATGAGAAAGATTCCACCGCTGCAGGACACGATCATTTTTCCATCGGAAAGCTCTGCGACGGTACGGACTCTGTTTGAGGAAAGTCCGTCTTTTTCGGTAAAGGTCTCATAGCTGCCATCCTTATGATAGCAGACAAGTCCTAAGTCACTATAGGTACAGAGCCAGAGATTTCCTTTGCTGTCCGTTTTTATACAGCGGATTCGATTTTCTCCGAGAAGCTCCGTCAGAGAATTTTTGACGGATCTATTATTTTTATCTAAAAGGATCAGTCCGGTGTCGGTGCCGGCATACAGCATATTATCATAAAGACAGGTAGTATTTACGACCTTTGATTCCAGATGGGCAGCCAGACTTAGATCCGTAAACTGGCTGGGAGCCACCTTCATGATTCCCTGTCTGGAGGATACGAACCACAGATCTCCTTCGAAATCAGTGATCATACCATCCACGGAATTATTCATCGGGATATTTTTTAGCTCCGTATAGTGAAAGCTTTTATCCAGATAACCGATTCCATTATCGGCGCATACCCAGATCGCATTGCCGGATGGCACGATGGCATTGATATTGATCTGGGGAGCTACGGAGTATACCTGATAGTTTGTCATGCCGGATCCCATATCACCATAGATGACCTCTGATTTTTCCGTACCGAGATAGACGAATCCCGGATGTTCCGGATCCGGATGGATGCAACTGATTACACCGAAGCCGAGATCATTTCCGCTAAAGAAAGCCTTCACCCGCTTTTCTTCCAGGGAGAAAAAGGCACCACTTATCGTTTCCCCGTAAATGATCCCGTCCTCTCCGCGGCGAAGCTCGCAGATATATTCGCTGTCTAACTGCGGATCATGCAAAATATGCAGCTTTTGCTTTTTGTCAATATACGCCATGCCAAGCGTGGTGGCGATTAAAATATTTCCGTCGGTATCTTCCACAATCGAGCGGATGGAGGAGGATTTTAAGCCCTCTATTTTTCCGTAGAATGTGAATTTTCCATTTTCATATTTTGCTACACCGCTGTCATTGGTCCCGATCCAAAGTCTTTTTTTGGAATCCTCGAAAAGACTGATGACGTTTGAAATCCCATCGGAAGAATCATAGCGGTAAAAGCTGTTTCCGTCATACCGGATCAGACCGCTGTAGCTCCCGATCCAGATAAAACCGTCCGAGGTCTGGATGGCAGTGTTTGCCTCGGAAGTCGGCAGACCACTGCTGCTGTCATATAAAATAGCAGTATAGGAGGCTCCAAGCCCTGTCGGATCTTCCGTGGACGAGGCAGCCTTTGCGGTTTTTACAATCCCCGGATTTTGTGTGTTCCCGGTATTTACCGGTAAGCACGGAGCAAACAGGGACAGACCTGTCAGTAAGGCAGTGCCACAGATTATGGTTTTTAGTTGTCTGGAAAATTTTTTGTTTTTTTGTCTTAAGGGTATTTTCATTGGGTGAACCTCCTGATCTATTTCGTGTTTCGTTACTGTTCTATTTTGGAAACCGCTTCCGCTAACCAGTCTGTTTCCAGATTTTCAATCTCTCCGGCATCACAGGCTGCTGCAATAGCAGGTGTCATAGGAATTTTTCCAAGTACGGAAAGTCCGTATTCCTTTGCCACCTCTTCCACATGGCTTTTTCCGAAAATTTCAATTCGCTTTTTACAATCCGGACATTCGACATAGCTCATGTTTTCGATAATGCCTAAAATTGGAATATCCATCATCTGTGCCATTTTCACTGCCTTTGTCACAATCAGGGAAACAAGCTCCTGCGGAGAGGTGACGATGACGATTCCATCGACCGGAATGCTCTGGAATACGGTGAGCGGCACGTCTCCCGTGCCCGGTGGCATATCGACGATCATACAGTCTACATCCTTCCATATCACATCCTGCCAGAACTGCTTTACGGTGCCGGCGATGACCGGACCGCGCCAGATGACCGGATCGGTAGTATTTTATAAAAGAAGATTTACAGACATGGTCTGAATCCCTGTTTTCGAGAGGACAGGGAAAATGCCATCCTCATTTCCGGTAGCTTTTTCGGTAATTCCGAAAGCTTTTGGGATAGAAGGCCCGGTGATGTCTGCGTCTAAGATGGCAGTCTGATGTCCTTTCTTTTGCAGTCCGACGGCAAGCATGGAGGAAACTAAAGATTTTCCCACGCCGCCCTTTCCGCTGACGACACCGATTACCCTTCGGATGGTGGTGTCTTTATGTGGTTTTTCTAAAAAGATTTCCGGTGTCCTGCTTTCGCAATCTGCCTGACAGCCGGAACAGTCGTGATTACAATTTTCTGCGCTCATAGCGTCTCCTTTCTGCGTTTCATAAAATGCAAATCTTTGATACAAAGGGTATTATAGCAACTTCCGGCGGGAATGTCCAATGAAATTGAAAAGGAGATAGGTTTGCGCAAAAAACGTGAAAATGATAAACTTGTGTGACAGAAGTATAGAGAGTAAGGAGTGAAAGATTTAAGGATATCTCATATGAACAGATAACGCAGAAAAAGATTTGACGGTTTCAGGCGTAGAGTATATCCTATCATTTATAGAAAAATAGACATATAAAGAGGAATGGTGACGCAGCCATTTTCTCCAATACCAATATTACCGTCAATCAGCTTGTAGGCGGTTTTTAGCCTTGTGTTTTTTTTCAGTACCCTTTCTAGTGATGTCGCTTTTGAATTACTGCTTTTCACTTCTATAGGAATGACCTCGCCATCCTTTTGAATCAGGAAATCAATCTCCTTTTTTGCAGTCTCATTTTTATAAAAATACAGACGATATCCTTTTTTATGCAGTACGTCGGCTACTGCACACTCGTAGATTCCCCCTTTGGTATTTCCATCTAAGGTGTTTTCGACTATATGCTGCTTTAGGGAAAAATCCCTCATGGAAATGAGCAAAGATAAATCCGTGGTATACAGCCTGAAAAAATCATCTCTTGCATAATCCTCCAGATCATAACGGATATCTGCCACTCTTTTACACATGTGGGCAATATCCGCACGAAGCAGCCATTCTATACTGGAGTAGTATTTCTGCGCTCTTGCTCCGGTCTCGATCTCTTTATATTGAAACTTATGGTTCTCTTTATCTAAAAGCTGTCTGGTGAGTGACAGATAGCACTTTTCTGCTTTGACCTTTTCTTCGGCAACCGCATAATGCGCTATGTCATATTGGTACCCCTGCAGGAGACCTTTCTGGATGCGGTCAACATCACGATAATCCTTCGTATTTACATACTGCCATACTGCCTCCGGCATTCCGCCAATGGCAATATATGCTCTGAAAAAAGACATCATCTGTGCGTGTATGGCTTTTGGTACCACTTTTTTTTCTGTAAACATATTTTTTAGAGAAGCAATCATAGATTCTGATATATCCATGGCCCATAAAAATTCTTCAAAGTCAAGTCCGTACATGTGCAGGTAGTCCACATATCCTACCGGATAGGAAGAAGCCCTGCGATAATCAATCCCCAGCAAAGAGCCGGATGCGATGACATCGTACTGATGGCAGATCGTGAAAAACTTTAAAGATGTGATGGCCTCACTGCATTCCTGGATTTCATCCAAAAAGAGCAGGGTTTTTCCTGGCTGGATTTTTTTATCAGGAAAGCGAAAGCGTAAAGCTAGTATGAGCGTATCCACATCCAGGTCACCTGAAAAAATTTCCTTTGCAGATGGCTGTTCCTTAAAATTGATTTCTATCATCTCCTCATAGAAATCAGAACCAAATTTTTCTATGCTATAGGTTTTTCCGACCTGTCTGGCTCCACTGAGAATCAGGCACTTTTTGTTTCTCTCTGCTTTCCAGCGGGCCAGAGAATGAAGAATTTTTCTTTTCAGCATGCGATTTCTCCTTTTAAAAAGCAAAACATTGCGCATCAACATTTTTGAATGTAAAAATGTATGTGTATCAACTTTTTTGAATTCAAAAATGTAGGCGCATCAACATTTTTGAATATTATATTTAGAAAAATGTGTTTTGTCAAGTTGTAATAAAGTACGAATATTTCACCCGGATATTTCAACTTGATTTCAAAAGCCAGAGGTGTAACCGCGAAATTTGCTTTCCAGGCTTACAGATTATACCACTTGCGGAGAATGGCGTATTTATGCTATACTCATTAACAATTGAATGGTTATGCTGGTCGTAGTGTATCATGGGAGAAGAAAGGGAGGCTGTGTGATGTCTTGGCAGGAGGCTTTTGAAATATACGGTGGCTTTGCGGAGGTCTATGATAAATTTATGGACAATGTTTCCTATGATGAATGGTATGCGTATCTTCATAAGCTCCTTTCCGGATGCGGCATTTCTGAAGGAACCGTGGCAGAGCTTGCCTGTGGTACCGGAGAGATTACGAAAAGACTGTATGCATCCGGTTACCAGGTGATTGGGCTTGACCTCTCGGAGGATATGCTTACGATTGCCAGAGAAAAGTGTGCAGATGAGGTGCTTTTACTGTATCAGGATATGCGGGAGCTGGAGCTTTTAGAGCCTGTGGATGCATTTGTCTGTGCAGGGGACGGAATCAATTATCTGGATTCTCTGAAAGAATTTGAGCAGGTGGCAAAGCGGGTATCTGCGTTTCTGAAAAAAGACGGTGCTTTTATATTTGATCTGAAAACGGATTATTATTTTAGAGAAATCGTGGGAAACCGGACGATTACGGATAACAGGGAGGATGCCAGCTATATCTGGGAAAACAGCTATGACGAAGAAAGGATGCGAAATGAATATCTGCTGACGGTATATGAGCTCGTGGATGATGAAAAGGATTTGTTCGTGCGTTCGGATGAGATTCATTATCAGCAGGTATTTTCCGCAGATGATATAAAGGATGTATTAGAGAAAAACGGATTTGCAGTGGAGCATATTTATGAGGCTTTTTCGGAGCATGAGCCGACAGGGGCGGCAGAAAGAATTTATGTCGTGGCAAGGCAGGGATAAATGATAAAACGAATCTGTTTAGAAAATGTGAAGAGCAGAAATGAAGTTTGGTAAGTATCTTTTGTGAATTTTCTGTGAAATTTCATAAAAACGGTTGGAAATCTGATAAAATTTGATGGAAGTATGGATCGTAGCAGGAAAGCTGGAGGAGAAAAGGAAATGGAAAAGGATTATATCGTAAGGGCAACTGCGGCAAATGATGCACTGCGTATTTTTGCCGTGACTTCGAAAAATTTAGTGGAAAAGGCAAGAAGCATACATAATACCAGCCCCGTGGCGACGGCGGCACTCGGCAGACTTTTGACTGCGGGAAGTATGATGGGGAGT
>JAFVAA010000788.1 GCA_017476305.1 Lachnospiraceae bacterium | reverse complement strand
TTTCCATCTCATTTCGTTTCTTTTTATGACGGATATAGTTGTATACCCGGCGCATTTCCCTGCTGCGCCGCAAAAACAGCTCTTCAGGATTCCTCTCCTCCATTGGAAACCGGTTCTTATTCCGGTCCCCTTCCTCCGCAGATGCTGCCACTGGTCCCACAGCTTCGCTCACAGCCTTCGTTTCCATCGGATGCAAAAAAAGCCCCTCTTCCTCTCCCACGGAAAAAATCTCCTCCCCGGAAACCGATAAAAGATTATGTAACCTTGCCAAATGGCCTGCTGCCAGATAAACCTCTTCCTCCTTTAGATTGCACTCCCGCCCCATGAACCATTTCTTCATATGCCAAAAATTCCCGATATGGTCCTTTGTCAGCCACTCTCCGTTTTTATTTCGAATCCCTTCATCTACAAAAGGATATCCCTTTTTTATTAAGATTTTTTTCACTGCTTCATCAAATTCCACTCTCGCCGTATTTTCCCTATAACCGGTCAGAGTATAGTTTCCCTCCTTTGTTTCCAAAAGAAGACCACCGCGTATTCTCCGCTTTCCGTTCAAATGAAGTTCATACTGTCCTATCACTTCATCCATTTTTGCATCCATGACTTGCCTCCCATTTTTCAGGTTTCGTAACAATCTCCCTTCATCTTATGCGGGAACAGGACGAAAAATACATAAAATTACTTTTTCTGCTGTTCCATCCATTCCTCCATACGGTTTTCAACCACAGCAAAGGGTGACGGTCCGATAGAAAGAAAAAATTCATAAAATTTCTTCTGGTCAAAATCTTTCTTTAAAGTCTGTTTCGCCTTTTCCTCCAGACCTTCAATTTCTAAATAACCAAGCGTGTACTGCATATAATCTGCAGGATCTGCCACGATAGAGTCAAAAATCGCCCTGGCACTCGTCTTTCCAAATCCATAATCCGACAGAAAGCTCTGCGTTTCCTTATAGGTCCATCCGGTATAGTGAATCCCGATATCTGCTTTCGCATAGATGCACAGTGTCAAAAGCGTATTCAGCTTCAAAAGCTTTGCCACATTTTTCTTTAAATCTGCTTTATCATAGCTGTAGATTTCCGAGTAAACGCCCCACCCCTCTGTGTATCCTCCGACATGGATGACACAGCGTAGTGGATTTGGGTTTCCGGCACGAAAATAGCAGTTTTGAAATAAATGCCCCGGATAGCCTTCATGTGCCAGGGTAGTAAATGCCTTTGACAGATCATATTTTTCACTTCCATTTACATAGATCACATTATTTGCATAATCGTCAATTGCCGGTGTCAGATAAAAAGCCGGACTCATGCTGTTCTCTAAAGATTTATCAATTTTTTTGATCTCGCAGGAAATCTCTGCCCCATCCTCTGAGGACGAATCAGACGTGCCCCTAAGCTCCGGAAAATCCTTTTCGACACATTCCTTCAAATGCTGCAGGGATTTTTCAGGAGTATCGTACTTATATTTTACAGACTGCGCTTCATAATAAGCCGAAGAATCCTTCGTCATAAGCCCGGACATTTCTTTTTTATATTCCGAAATTTTATCATCTAAAAGTGCATCTGTTTTCTCTACG
>JAFVAA010000787.1 GCA_017476305.1 Lachnospiraceae bacterium | reverse complement strand
AATATGATTCAGATGCTAAGCGAACTAAATGTGGAGGTTATCGCGGAGGGTGTGGAAACCAAAAAGCAGATCGACTTTTTAGTGCCAACCTCCTGTGATATCGTACAGGGATACTATTTTGACAAGCCGCTGCCACGGGAAGAATTTATCAAGCGATTGAAAATGGATTCCTACACAAATGTTAAATAGCGGAGTGGATATGAAAAAACTGCAGACGGCGTGCCACTGAAAGTGGCTATTTCCCTCAAAGTACCAAAAGTACGTTGCGGTCGTGTGCATCCCTTTATAGTAAACGCATTTATTTAATGCGTTTACTATAAATTTCCACGGATGCCTGACTAATCACATATTCTTTACAGCCCTAAATCGACATACGGATTTTCCGAACCGGTGTATTCGGAACCAAATACCTGACACATATGCTCCAGCATATCCTCATCTAAAATGTACATAAAATGATAAGTAACCTCTTTCCCTACCGGAATCTCTCCTTCGTCCACCATCTTCAGATAAAAGCCCTTTCCACCGGAGGTTTCCTTAAAATAGCATGGCATATTATCTATATGAATATCGTGCATGAGCTTCGGACGATTATAATATTCATCATCATGATAGCGGTTGGTTTCGTAATACTTTCCATTTTCTTTTTCAAAAAGCTCCATTCTCGGAAGTTCAAAGCACCATACCTCCTTATCCTCCACCTTTACCTTCATCGTGACGGTGACTGCCTTTAGCTTCACCCTTTCTTCCCCTATAACAGAACGCTCAGGCTCCAAAACCCCGTCTCCCCACTTCGTCTTTTCGCGAAGATAGGACTTTAGATTTCCATTTTTATCCCACAGTGCACATGCCTTTTTTATCCTCCCGGCTTCATCTGTATACTCCTCCGGATCAAGCTCAATCGCCCCCCAGTAAAAGTTTTTCTTCGTAAGCTTTGGAAGCTTTTCTGATACCTGCACGTCTGTCACCTGATAGCTTATATTCTCATATGTTACAGTATCCTTTACAGAATGCACCCGCTCTGTCACGTCCTTTTCTGTGTCCTGATGCGTATACCCTTCTGTCAAAGCATTTTTATAGCTGCTTAAGTATTCGTACCTGCTGGCATTTTCCTTTGTCCCCTCTGTAACGGTCATCTTTTCTGCCAGCCTGATGATTCCGTCCCTGCCTAATCCCTGCATTCCGCCAAAGTCAATGATATATCCATACGCATCATAGAACACATATAAATGAATTCCGTAATATGTTTTTTCATCGTTTCGGTATCTGCTTCCCTGCACCCCGTTTGATGTAAGAAAAAATGCCTTATGTCCATTGACGGTAAGTTCGTCCATAGCCTCCAGGTCATATAGCTTTAAAACCGCACTCTCCTCTGTGTCCACATAGAGCACATCATAGAAAAAATCCTTTCCTGCCGAAAAACCATCCTTGTGTGCAAAGGTATACATGCCATCCGTGCCCTCTTTTCCTTTTTCCTTTACCTGCTTTATCTCATTTTTATCCTCATCCTGCACAAAATACTCCACCGAGTAATCATCTGTGGATTCTGTGGTATACTCCGGCCCAAAGTCTGCAGAAATATGGATATATTTTTTCTCCTTCACAGGAAGTGCTTTTGTCTGCACTTTGCTTTCCGCAGCAGAGCCTGGTTCTGCTGATTTTGCAGATTCTGTATTCTGTATACTGATTTCTGCTTTATACCTTTCCTTTCCTATATTGACACGAAAATATTCCGAAAGTTTCCCGGCAGCAAAGGCACCGCCCGGCAAAAGAAGCACCAGTCCCAGACCAGCCGCCAGGACCACCCTCCATCTGGAAATATTTTTCTTTCCTTTATCCGAAGCCTTCTCTAAAATATTTTGATAAATCCTCTCCTTTGACTGCCCGGACAGCTCCAGTTTTTTATATGAATTTCTTACCTTGTTATTCTCCACCATTTTCTTTCCCCTTTCTTTGAAACTGTGCATAAATGATTTTTACACAGATCCCTTGTAAATTTTTTCATGAATTACATTCTACAACTCTGCTTTTAAAAGCCTTCTCGCCTTCTGCAGATACGAGCGGACCGTAGATGCAGGCTTTTTTAAAAGCTCTGCAATTTCCCGGCTGTCATAGCCCTCATAATAGTATAGATACACTGCTGTCTTATATTTTTCCGGAAGCTTCATCACCAGCTCCATCATCTCATCTGCCTCTCCACTCTCTCCTCCTATGACCTCTCTTAATTCTTCGATGTCCTTTCGTTTTCTCCACCACTGCTTTAAAAGATTTTTACAATGATTCGAAGCTGTCACGACAAGCCACGCCTTTATATGCTTTTCGGACGCAAATTCCTTGTCACTTCCATAAAACTTTAAAAAGGTTTCCTGTACTGCATCCTCTGCATCCATCGGATTCTTCATAAAAGAAAAGCAAAGCCTGTATATATCGTCTGCATATGTATCGTACACCTTTGTAAAAAATTCCTCTTTGTCATCATCACCGGCATATGACAAATCTCCTGCAAATTTATCGATAAACTGCACCTTCTTTTTCACCTCCCATATGTTTCCTGCCCGATTATTTTTCCATAAATATGTCCATGGTTTTGGACATAACGGAGTTTAATCGGGCTTTCACTATAGATACAATCCGGACAAAGGATGTGATGAGAAAAAATCAAAAATTTTTCCGGATGTCTCCGATAATCTCTTCCGGAATCACAAACTCCACCGTTCCCATATACATCGGTGCCACCTCTCCTTCATCAAAACAGATGACCACTTCCTCATTTTCACCTATATAAAATTTCGTATCCGGTGCAATCGATTGAAAATTATTTTCCGGTACGTCCTCTTCCTCCAGCCAGTAGGAAACATCCTCCTCTCCATCCATCTGCTCCTTCATCTGCTTTTTTATATTTTCGCTGATTCTCTCTATATAATCACTGTCCTCTTTAAAAATATCGGATAAGAAAAGACGTTTTCCCGTTTTGAGATTAAAGGTATAAAAATAATTTTCCTCATATCCATCTCCTGCACGTTCAAAGCTGGTGAGCTTCAATGTACAAAACCTTTCATTCTGAACGATAACCTCAGAATCCACTTTGATTTCCTGATACCCCTCTTTTTCCATCTGTTTTTTTAATTCTTTTTTCTTTTTTTGTGCAATTTTCTTTATTTCCTGATTCACTTCAGCGCTGGATTCTTTTATGGCATTTTTGCTATTTTCTTTTTCCACCGATGGAACCTGCACTTGTGGAATCTCTATGTCAGCTGTATGCATTTCATCCTCATATCTATATTCCCGAAAAGTAACCACCCTTACGATTTCGCCCAAAACCGGAACTTCACTCATCGCAGATGCAATTTTTTCTGAAATATTGGGCAAAATAATAAACGCCAGAACCACCGCTGTCACAACCGCCAAGGTCTTTAAAAATCCTTTTTTCTTCATCACTTTTCCCTCTCCTCTTTCCTTCTCTGGTATCGAGATTTATATACAAAAAACTGCTCTTCATTCATAGAATTTTATTCTTTCCTTATCCCTTTGATTCATACATTTTCCTACCCTTCCTTATTCTGACAATCATGCTCAAAGAACAAAGTGGGCAAGCCCACGTGGGCTCCCCATCCCCTCACTCATGAGGGGCTTGCATCACTTTGTGTGCCAGCTGCATGTTGCGTAGCAACTAATATCATTATGCAGCTGTGCACATACTATTTTTACTTTATAGGAAACGAAGTTTCCTATAAAGTAAAAAAACTTTTTGGGCGTTCCGTATTCGACATTAGAAACACCAAAAAAGTTTTTCCTTAAACATGATGGATCGTATTCTTTCTGATACCTTCCCTTTTCACAAATACCAATACGGAATCTGCAGAACATTCTCCCGCAGACTTCCCGGTGATTGGCACATACAAACTACGGCACCCGTCACCAAAAGTCCTTTAAATATTTTTGAAGCATTTATCAGTAAATCCTCTATGCTTCTACGAATATACTCCATGGACACTACCTGCCTTTCCCCATATTTATATTCACGAACAAAATAATGCTAATGCATGACGTGCTCCCGTTGAAGCACCGCCAGAACATCCTTCCACCGAAATTTTCGGCAGATCAGCTCCAGCAAAAATAAAAACATGGCACTAAGGAGTAAAGGAATCAAAAGGTGCAGCGTTCTTACCGGATCCTCCTCCGCATTTTCCGTAAGTGGCTCTTCCTCCTGACTGTCCGGCAGATGCACACCAGCCTGAAGGATTTGCTTTAGCTGCCATGCAGCAGCCTCATCTTCGAACCACGAAGCACTCCACTCCCCGGCCACATCACTGGTAAAAGCGGACACATAACCAGAGCCAAGTGTCCAGGAAACCCAGATTGGATCGCCCGACTCTGTCTGCAGCTTTAGTTCTGCATTT
>JAFVAA010000786.1 GCA_017476305.1 Lachnospiraceae bacterium | reverse complement strand
TGCTTTCTGCACAATATGGGACAGTATTTACGAATAGTCATTATGAAAAGGTAAAGCCTATAGTGAGTTTGTGGGTGATTTTGAATCCACCAGACTATCGGAAGAATATAGTGACGAGTTTGATCTTGCAATGACAAAGGAAATGGAAAAGGAGATGATTAGCATGTGCGATTATGGTCAAATGGTAGCGAGGAAAAATCTTGAAAAAGGTGTTATAGAGGGAGTATTTGAATCGCTGAAAAATTTGATTAAAAATTCTGAAATGACAACTGATGAAGCTATGGCTGCAATAGGAATTTCTGAAAAAGATAAAGCAATGTACTCAGCAAAATTAAGCAAATAAAAGTTTGTTATCTATCCGGGTGTTGTGCCTGTCTATCGGCATAGCACCCTTTTCTAAAAAAGGTGCAAAACGCATTTTTGGTGCTTTGGCACTAATCTATCCAACGTATCTGTGATGCGTTATCAAGTTCTGATTCAGAAAAATCACAATTAGGTGTCACATACTTGACATGCTCGGGCATGGGTAAGACCATGATGATGAAGTATCTATTGCTGGACACACTTGAAAATGACCAACGGATTCCCGTGTATGTGAGCCTTGTCAAATATGGCTTGAAGAAGAGCAAGAATCTGCTTGATGCCATTACTGCTCGGGATCATGGCTCTTACCTATGCGAAGAAAGGCAAGGTGGAGGATGATAAATTCTATGATGAAGCCTTTTATGTCATGGCGGAGCGTGCCTGTATGTTTGTTTAGGACGGCTTGGACTTCAAGTTCGTTCACAGGAATTTCCAACACCAGTTCTGTGTTTCTTATCTGCTAAGGCATCCGGAACAGATCATGGATTATGCAATGAGCCGTGAGGGTGATGGAGGAAACGATTGAGCCCGCTCCAGCCGCATGCCGCTGTTTGCACGTTATGTATTATTTATTTTTTAACACAGTCTCTATCGCATCTATCACCTTCTCCGGAATCACAGGCTTTAAAAGATATCTCGCCGGTTTCAGTGCCAAAACAGCCCGGATATGATTTTCGTCATTCACTCCGGTCAAAAAGATGACCGGAATATCTTTGATGTCTTCGTCCGCGCGGATCATTTCCAGAGTCTGCTTCCCGTCCACGACCGGCATTTCGTAATCCAGCAGTATGAGATCCGGACGGCTCTTTCCGATCATGTTCATGGCTTTCATGCCGGAGTTGGCGAGCGAAACATTATATTTTTCTTCCAAAATACTTTTAATGTTTCGCAGGATTGACATATTATCATCTACCGCCAGAATCTTCGGGCGGTTGTCCTTTGGCAGATTTGCATTTTCCTTTACTTCCTGCTCGGAGATGCCGAGACGTTTGCAGATAGCAGAAAGGATTACCGTGTTTTCTAAAGGACGCACGAGGTTTTCGAACTGCACGCCGGAATAAAAGTCCGCGAAAATCTTCTGTTCTGCTTCGGTACCGATTGTGATGACCGGGAATGTCGGGAAATTGATCTGGATGGTTTTAAATAAATCCCGCTCCCCGGCAGTATAGCCCATAAGATTTATCATAATGAGGTCAGGTTCTACGACCTTCAGCATGCCCTCCGCATTATTGATATCATCTGCGCAGATCTGCACTTGAAAATAAATTTTCAAATAGTCATTTAAATCCTTCATTAATTTGTTCATTTTTCCAATGATGATTACTGTTTTCATAATACTCCTCATTTCTGCACTGCGTTTACGTATAGAGCGACCTTGTGCCAGCAGTGCGTAGACATAAAGTGCTGTATTGGCTTTCCGATAAGTACCGGATTGCCGTTTTTTATATCAATGGTTCGTCCTGATAGACCGGTTACCTCTTTCAATATATTATAGCAATCAGGTCCATATTGCAAGAATAGGATTTAAAATTGTAATAAATCTTTATACGTTAGTTACGGATTCACACATGTGTGTAAATTGTAACAGCACTAAGCAGCATACCATAGGTATGTTTTAAAAATTGCACTTTGCGTGCTGTGCTGCTACATTACCTGCTCCATCTCTGCCATGATCCTGTCCGCTTCCTCGGCTTCCATTTCCTTTACGGCTGCAATCAGCTCCGGCATTTTTTCCTCTACTTTTTCCGGATAGCGATAGGATTTTAGCTTTTCTAAAATCTCATCGACGGTATCTAAATCAAAATCATCAATTGCAGGCCGAAGCATGGAGAACATGGCGAGGAGCATACCTTTATCTGCCTCTGCCCTTCCGGTTTCCTCTGTACCGGTTCCGAATACTCCGGTAAGCTTTTCCCGGTAGGATTTCCATTCCCTGATAAAGGTATCATGCAGGGAGAGAATGGTATCAAAGTCCTCCTCTCTCGCAGCGTACTCTAACATCTTTGCCATACCCGCTAAGGGTACGATTCCTATCGTGGCAGCGACACTTTTCATCGCATGCACCTGAATGCGGTAGGCAGTCATCGGTTCACCGGACGGCTCCTTTACGACTGCCTGGTACATTTCCTGAAGCTTATCTGCCTGTATGAGAAGTACCTCATAAAAATCTTTTACCGTAGAGATAAGAAGCTCCTCCTCCGGCAGGTGCATCTGTGCATAGCTCCAGTCCAGACCATCGACTACAGGATAATCGTCTATGGAGAATGCCGCTTTTTTCTCCGATGTCCTTTCTAAAGCAGCTTCGTCGAGTGGCTCTAAAAGCTCCTCCGGCAGTTCGTCCTTTAGTGCGTTTTCCAGCTTTTCCGAAACAATCGGTTTCGAAATAAAGCCGTCGAATCCAAGCTCTAAATACTGCTCCTTCGCACCGGTTACGGCATTTGCAGTCAGGACATAGATCGGAACCTCTTTTAAACGCTCCATCTGCCGCATCCGCTGCATGGTTTCCACACCATCCATATCCGGCATCATGTGATCCATAAAGATCATGTCAAAGTCTGTATTTTCTACGAGGTCAAGTGCCTCTTTGCCGCTTCCTGCCTCAGAGACCTGAATCTTCGTAATCTTTAAAAGACTGCGGAATACCTTCCGGTTCGTGGCATTATCGTCTACGACCAAAACCTTGGCATTTGGAGCCTGAAATCCGCCCTCATAGGTATAGCTGTCTGCGGAGTGTTTAAGCATTTCATTAAAGTTACCGATTGGCGTGTTTTCCATGACCCTTTGCCTGAGATCAAAGTAAAAGGTGGAACCCTTTCCGTACACGCTTTTTACCTGCAGCTTACTTCCCATGAGTGCCAAGAGCTGGATGGTAATATTCATGCCAAGCCCCGTCCCTTCTATGTTCCGGTTTCTGCTTTCCTCAATCCTCTGAAATTCCTCAAAGAGCTTCGGCATATCCTCTTCCTTGATTCCGATACCGGTATCCTCTACTTCGAAATGAAGAATCGCATCTTCTCCGTCCATCTCTCCGTTTACCCGGAACCAGACCGTACCGGACGGCGTATATTTGACCGCATTGGTTAAGATATTCGTAATGACCTGTCTGATTCGGACATCATCACCGAAAAGCTTTACCGGCAGACTTTCCTTTACTTCAACCTCTAAAATCAAATCCTTTGCCTGTGCCCTTCCCTGAATCATATTGACCAGATCTCTTAGGAGGGTGGAAAGCTCATATTCCACCGGTACGATCTCCATTTTTCCGGATTCGATTTTTGAGGAATCTAAAATGTCATTGATCAGGGAGAGCAGTGTATTTCCTGCTGTGAAAATATCTGCTGCATATCCTCTGATATCCGGCTCGGTGCTTTCTCTTAAAATCATTTCATCCATACCGAGTACCGCATTAATCGGCGTCCGGATTTCGTGCGACATATTTGCGAGAAACTTGGACTTTGCCTGATTGGCGTATTCGGCTTCCTCCTTTGCCTCGCGAATCTGGTCGTATTGTCTGTTGATCACTGCCATATTGCTCATTTCTGCGACCAGCCATGCGATGAAGGCGATGAGCATGACGCAGACGAAGAGCAGGTAGATTTTAAAATAATTATGCTCATAAAGTCTGGAAGACTTATGAATCGGAAAGGATGCCTCCTTTAGGATGCTTCCGTCAATTTCATTGATGACTCTGACATGCAGGATATAGTCACCATATGGAAAATCATTTACATACATTTCCGGAAGCTCCGATTGGTGTGCCTTTAGTGATAGTTTTTTCATGCCATCTACAGAAATGGATACCAGTGGATCCGACATCGTGTAGTTCAATATCACGGGATGGATCTGCAGCGTCCCTTCTCCTGCAGGAATGACATATTTCCGGTCTTTCCATGGAACATTTTTCTTCTCATTATGTAAAAAGGAATAAATGGAAATATTGTAATTCCGGTTAAAATCATGATAGGTCTTTGTATTGATTTTACGGACACCATCCGTACAGCATAGGAAAAAATCGTCGCCAGAGGCACTGTTCCATGCATTTGCGGTAAAGGTGGTATCCAGTCCCCATTTCCGGTTTAAAAGGACATATTGATATTTTTTATCCTTTATCATCTTTTTTACATTCGTTACATAGATACCCGCACTGCCGGTAATCCATGCAGCACCGTCCTCTGTAATGTAGATATCGTAATTATTTGCATATGGGAAATTTTCCAGCTTCTTAATAGAATCTTTCCCGTTGTCGTAGTAAATGCCGTTGCTGGTAACATAGAACCAGCCATCCCCGCATGGGACAATCTTTAAAACGATAAGAGACTTTAGACCGTCTTCCGCGTCAATGGTGTCTGTGATATTCCCGTCCTTTACAATATAAATCCCGCCGCCATCCGAGCCGACGAGAAGGCTGCCATCCTCTCTTTCTGCTGCAGAAAGGGTTTGCGGTACGGAAAGTCCATCCGCAGCACCGATGGTTTTTATGACCTTGCCTTTGTGGAGAAAGTTGATTCCATCTGTGGAAAAAGCAGCGATATCTCCGTTCTTTAATTCCAGCGTAAAACGAAAACGGCTTCCTAAAAGGCTGGAATTGGTTTTGCTGTAGTGGGTATATGTTCCGTCAGCAGACATGCTTGCCAGTCCGATTTCCCCGTAGGTGCTTGCCCAGAGGGTTCTTGTACTGTCCATCATAATGTGACGGATTCTTTCGCCGGAAAGGCTTTCCAGGAGTGCTGCATATTTTGTTTCCACGAGAGTATTGTCTTCTGTATTTATCGTGTAAATGCCGCTATCTGTTCCGATGTAGAGAATATTTCCGTCAAGCAGTGTGGCATTTACAGCGCCACCTGGGATGCTCTCCGGGAGATTGCCCTTCTTTCGGATATTGACAAAAGGATTTGCGGATAACTTTAAAATTCCCTGTTTGGAGGATACGAACCAGATATTTTCCTGATAATCTACCACGGCATGGGTTATCGCACTTGAGAAATTGTCTCTGGTCAGAATCTCTAAATTTCCGGAGGTATTTGCAAAGGCAAATCCGCTGTCTGCTGCGATGAAAAATCCATTTGCCTTTTCGTTATATACGCAAAAGTTGGTCATGGATATATCATTTGTCCGGATAATGCCCTTACTGCGAAAGCTCTTTCCGTCGAAATGCAGTCTTTCGAAAACTCCTCCTGTGGTGCCGGCGAGAAAATTTTTAGAGGAATCACAGGCGGCAGCCGTATAGGAAAGGGGATTGGTACTTTCGGGCGTGTTTTCAAACTCCTTCGTGGCAAGGAGCTCATCGTTCTGAAGTACGAATAAAAGCCCGTTCTGTGTCACGCCGGTGATCATGTCATCCCCGATGCAGCTTAGATTATATACGCAGGTGATTTGGGAAAGCTCTTTATATACAAAGACGGTCTTATCTTTCGTGATCCGGCAGAGCTCTGCTGCAGTGCTGACATAAATCGTCCGGTCTGCGCCCTCACA
This sequence comes from Lachnospiraceae bacterium, assembly GCA_017476305.1. Lineage (GTDB taxonomy): Bacteria > Bacillota > Clostridia > Lachnospirales > Lachnospiraceae > Butyribacter. The sequence continues at coordinate 6,715 of JAFVAA010000786.1, read as the reverse complement.
GATGGAGCGGATGGAATTCGAGGAAAGTCCTTCTTTTGTAGAAAACAGAGTTACTTTTTTGGTATCCGGTTCATAGCAGAATACGCCGCTGTCGTTCGTGCCGATCCAAAGCTTTCCGAGACTGTCTTCGAAGAGCCAGGTAACATTACTGATACGGTCATCTAGATTCATTTTTTCGAATTTTATCCCATTGAAGCGGTACAGACCGGAATAAGAGCCGGACCATATGTAGCCGTCCTTTGTCTGCGCGATGGTATTCATTTCTATGGAAGCAAGCCCGCTTTCTTCTCCGTAAACGGTAGAGACATAGTCGGAATTAAAGTCTGTCAGAGCAGAGGCATGTACGGGCTCGCCGAAAAGCACAGAGGCGGCGCATAGCACTGTGCCGGTGCATAGCATCGAACCGACACATAAGAAAAAAGCCTATAGATTTGCGGAAGCTTCTGTGGGTAATGTTTTTTTCACTTTTTTCTTCCTGACAAGGTACAGAATAAGCATGGTAATTAAAATACTAAGTACCTTATCGGGAACATTGATAAAAAGCTCCCCTAAGAAACAGCGCGGCAGAACGGCACTGATATAGGGAGCGAGCATATCCACGAGAGCATCTCCCCACAGATTTCCGATGTAGCCATGATTAAAAAGCATGTTTAGCGGTGTGGAGATGACGACCATGATAAATGCAGCGTAGATGGAGGTTGCAATCACCGGGAAGGCGGCAATTTTCCGGTCGCGTGGGAAAAGTCTGCCGACTGCGATTCCACCGGCGATGTTCACGATGGCGAACCAGATCTGACCGGATGCCCGGAAGTTTAGAAATACATTGGTCAGTGCGCCTGTGACTGCCCCGCCAAGTGGTCCGAGAAAGACTGCCGAAAGAAACGTGCCGATGCAGTCTAACCACAGGGGAAGTTCTAAGCTCCCCGCGAACCATCTGCCGAGCAGATTGAAAAGGACGCATACGCAGATTAAAAGAATATTTCCGAGGGTGAATGGAAATAGCCATTTCCATTTTTTTGCTTCATTATTTTTCATTGGACTCCTCCGTTTCCTGCCGCTATATGATGGCTTAAAAATGACTGTGAATAACAGTAACGATAATGATTTTATTATACACCATAATAAAAAAGAAAACTAGCATTTCATGGCAAGTGCTGTTATAATAAAAAAATAATAAGTGTTACACTTCACACGCAATGTCATTTAGTTAAGTATTTTGAACGGAAGTAATGCTTACTATAGCTGCATTATGGCTTAACTAAATGACATTGTACTGTGGATAGTAATGAATGAAGTGGTTGAATTATTTACGGAAATAAAGAAAGTGGAGGTGTCAGAGTGAAGGAAGAGAAGGAAAAGAAGGAGAAGAAAAAGGCAGAGAGGACAAAAGCAGGTCTGGGGATACGCTTTAAAATCCTAATTCCGGTGATTTGTACGAATATTATCATCGCTGCAGTCCTAAGTGTTTTGATTTTAAACGGATTTCGAAGGCAGTGTATGAATACGGCTGCACAGGGGGCATTATCCATGGTGACGATGGCGAAGGCAAGAATCGATGGTGCCACGATGGATAAGATCGGAACAGATGGGGCAGATTCCACCAGCTTTATGATCGTGTATGACTCCATTGAAAATATTGTGGACAGCGTAGGAGTGAATCGGATTTATACCATAGGAAAAAATGAATCCGGAGCACTCTGCTATCTGATGGATATTAAAGAGGATGAAAGTGCAGGAAAAGAAACGGGAGAGGCGGTTACTGAATTTGACAGCCTGAATACACTCGTTGCGATGAACAATGATATCCCGTTTGCCTATAAATCCGTCCGGAAGATTGATGGCAGGCAGGTCATCGTCGGGGTGGCACCGGTCGCCACGAGATCCGGCGAGATGGTGGGAGCAGTGTGCATTGAGTCGGATGCGGAGAATCTGTTAAAATCGATTTCTGATATGAAAAAGCAGGTCATTTTGGTTGCGATCCTTTTAGTAGTCATCTGTTCGGTTCTGATTCTGTTTATTATCGGCGGTATTTTGAACAGTGTGAAAAAGGTCAATAAGAAAATCAAGGATATTGTGGAGACGGATGGTGATCTGACACAGAAGGTCAATGTCCGCTCCAGAGATGAAGTGGGTTCTATCGCAGGAAATATCAATTCTCTTTTAGATTATATCCGGACCGTGATTACGAATATTTCTGAAAATACAAAGCAGTTAGACCATTATCTTCATCTAAGCAGTGATACGGCAGAGAAGTCGAATAGTGAGATTCATGTTATTTCGGATAATATCATGCAGATGAGTGCTGCCATGCAGGAAACGATGGCGAGTGTGCAGGAAGTAGACGAAGCAATGAGCCGCATGAATGAATATGTGAAACGGATGGATAAAAATGTGGCGAATGGTACGGATCTTGCATCTTCTATTCATCAAAAGACTTCGGGACTGGTGGGAGAAACGAAGGGAAAAACAAAGGAAGTTGAAATCATGGCGGCTGAGATTGCTGCTTCCCTAAAGGAAAAGATGGAAAAGTCGCGTCAGGTGGAAAATATCGGCGAGCTGACCGATAAGATTTTAGAGATATCTTCCCAGACGGAGCTTTTGGCTCTGAATGCAAACATAGAGGCGGCGAGAGCCGGAGAGGCAGGAAAGGGCTTTGCGGTAGTAGCGGGCGAGATTGGAAAGCTTTCCCAGAATACGACGGAGAGTGCGGAGGAAATCCGCACGATCAGCGAGGTAGTGCTTTCGACCGTACATGATCTGGCGATGGAAGCGGAGCGTATGCTTGATTTCTTAAATGAGCATACCTTATATGGCTATGGCCAGTTGATTGAGACAGGAACGCAGTATAGCAAGGATGCTGAGAATTTCCATGACGTCATGGAGGAGTGCATGACGCAGGCAGATCATCTGTCAGGAGAGATTGATAAGATCAAGGTCGCCATGTCTGAGATTCTGGCTGCAGTCGAGGAGAGCACCAGAAATATCGAGAGCGTGACAGTAAGCGTGGGCGAGCTTTCTGAGGATCTGAATCAGAACAAGGAGCAGTCCGAGAGCAATCTCAGGGCAACAGATAATCTGGGGAATGAAGTGAAAAAGTTCATTATTTAAAATTTAGTGAAACAGGTATTGGAAAGAGTTTTCCGTGTCAAAAAGATTTTTTATAAAAATTGCTTAGGAACTGTAAATAATTAAACTTTACAACTTTTCTTCTGAAACACTTGCGTATAGGGTGTTTTAGGAGAAAAGTTGATAAAGGTATTTGTTTACAGCTCCTTAGAAGAAAGAGAGGGAATTTTGATGAAGAAAAGAATAGTTGCGGTTTTGACCGGTATGATGATGGTTCTGATGACGGGATGCGGAGATAGTGATATGATCGTACTGACACCGAAGGGAGATGCGAGAATCGAAGACGATGGAAGTGCGAAGGATGCGGCAGCAGAGAATACGCAAAAAAAGGAGGAGACACAGGAGCCTGAGACGGAAACGGAAAATACAGAAAGCTCATCGGGAGATCTGATTCATGTAGGGTTCGCACAGGTGGGTTCGGAATCCGGCTGGCGTCTGGCGCAGACACAGTCCATGAAAGGAGCTTTTACAGAGGAAAATGGTTATCAGTTCGATTTTGTGGATTGTAACAATGATCAGAAAACACAGATTGAGGCACTGCAGAAATTCGTTCAGGATCAGGTGGATTACATCATTTTAGATCCGATTGTGGAGGATGGGTATGAGGACGTGTTAAAGGAAGCACAGACTGCAAATATTCCGGTCATCGTCGTAGACCGTAACATCAGTGCGGATGAATCCCTTTATGCCTGCTGGCTGGGCTCTGACTTTACAAACGAAGGAAAATCAGCCGGTGATTGGTTAGTGGAGGATCTGCAGAAAAAAGGCAGGGATTCCGAGGAAATCAATATTCTGACGATTTTAGGCTCGAATGGTGCTTCCGCTACCATCGGACGTACCGACGGGTTTGAAGAAGTGGCAAAGGAGCATTCGAACTGGAAACTTTTAGATAAGCAGTCCGGAAATTTCACGAAGGATGGCGGAAATGCTGTCATGAAAGCATATTTGAAGCAATATGATGACATTGACGTGCTGGTGTGCCAGAATGATGATGAAGCATTTGGTGCGATCGAGGCAATCAAAGAGGCTGGAAAGACCTGTGGACCAAATGGTGACATAATCGTGATTTCCTTTGATGCCGGTGGAGAGGCATTTCAGGCGATGATTGACGGGGACATCAATGTGGATGTAGAATGCAACCCTTTAGAGGGACCGGCTGTATCGGAGCTGATAAAACAGCTTAGGAATGGAGAAACAGTGGAAAAGGTGCAGTATATGGAGGAGGGTGTGTTCCCTGCAGAAGAGGCAGAGGCTACACTGCCAAACAGAGCGTATTGATTTCTGCTGCAGTATGGTTTATGGCAGGTGTTTTCTCCGGTTTTTATCATCGGACAGACTGAAAAAAGGTTTGGATAAAACGGAGATTTCGGGCGGGTTAAAGGTGAAATCGGGAAGAGAAAGGGGATTTACAAAAAAGAGAATTGATTATATAATAGGGTTTACTTTTAGACTTCTATTGACACTGACACCTCATTATGCAGGGAGGTTATGCCATGGAAAAATCGAGTGAATGTACACCGGATAATTTATTTCAAAGATTAATACGGGAAATCCGAAGCTATCATCTGTCAGAGGATATGACGATTATTGAAAAAGCATATGAGGTAGCTTCTATTGCCCATGCCAGGCAAAAAAGAAAATCAGGGGAACCCTATATCATCCACCCTTTGCAGGTGGCGGTCATTCTGGCGAAGCTTCATCTGGACAAAGAGACGATTGCAGCGGCTCTTTTGCATGATACGATTGAGGATACAGAGCTTCGGGGAGAGATGATAAAGGAAAAGTTTGGCGGTGAAGTTCTTTTTCTGGTAGAAGGCGTGACGAAACTCCGGAAGACGATCCGTGTCGAGATGGAGAGAGATAAGCAGGAGCGGAAGGAAGCGAGCCTGAGAAAGCTTCTTTTAGCGACTGTCGAGGATGTTCGGGTGGTCATCATAAAGCTGGCAGACCGTCTGCATAATATGCGTACCCTGGAATTTCAGCGAAGGGAAAAGCAGATAGAGATTGCAGAGGAGACGATGGAAATTTACGTCCCGATTGCAAACAAGCTGGGTATTTTTGATATAAAAAGGGAGCTTGAAGAGCTTGCTTTCTGCTATCTGGAGCCGGAGGCATATCAGGATATGAAAGAACAGCTGGAAAAGCGGAAAAAAGAGGAGGAAGAGGATATTCACACCTTTATACAGGAAATCCGCATGATTTTAAAGGAGAGAAACATTCCGGCGAAGATTCGTGCCCAGTATAAAAACACCTATAGTATTTATCAGAAGATCAAAAAGAGAGACTGTGATCTTCGGGAAATGTATGACACCTATGCGATTAACATTATTTTAGAAGGGTTTGAAGAGTGCTATCTGGTGATGGGATACCTTCATAACGTCTATAATCCGCTTCCGGGAAGATTCAAGGATTTTATCGCACTTCCGAAGTCAAATCTCTACCAGGCGATTCATACGACGCTGTTGGCGAAAAAGAGAAAGCCTGTCGAGGTACAGATTCGAACGGTGGAGATGGAGGATACCTCTCAGGTGGGAATTCTTCACTATTGGAAATATAGTGGAGAGCAGGTCACACAGATGGAAAAAATGGAGTGGCTAAAGGATATTCTCGACTGGCAGAAGGATATGGCAGAGGAGAACTTTACCGATTTTGTGAAGACCAGACTGAGCAGGCAGGATAAAAAGATTTTCTGCTTTACGCCGGATGGGGAGAGCATTGAACTTCCGTATGATTCCATCATTATGGATTTTGCCTATCAGATCCACAGCAGGATAGGGGATGAAATCGTTCATGCGATGGTAAATGGAAAGAAGGAGCAGCCGGATACGGTGCTTCATAATGGAGATCGTGTGCAGATCATAACCGGGCAGAGAAAAGGAAGTTTTCCGTATGCCTGGATAGAAAAGTCAAAAACGGCAAGAGCCAGAAGTAAGATGATGCAGGCAAACCGTCTTCGATAGGAAGCGGTTTGCCTGAATTTGCATTTTATGGGTTTATATATTATGATGTAGAGTGTATTTGGATGGGGGATTTTTGGCGCGGAGGAAATGAAGCAGACAGTTTCTGAGAAATGGAGGTTTTGCGTGAAGAAAGTAGGAATCGTCATTTGTAATTTTAACAAAGAGGATGCAGTTTTAGAATGTATCCAGAGTGTTTTAGAATCGAAATTTACGGATTTTGACCTGTATGTAGTGGATAATGGCTCCACGGACCATTCGTTGGAAAAAATCCGTTCTGCCTATGGGGACAGGCTGACACTCCTTGTCAATAAAGAAAATTTAGGTGGCTCCGGCGGGTTTAATACGGGATTAAGGACGGCTTATGAAAAGGGCTATCCATATTTGATGTGTATTGATAATGATGCACTTTTAGATGAAAATGCGATAGGGAATCTTCACGTATTTTTAGAGGAGCATAAAGAAGCGGGGATCGCCGCCTCAAAAATTTATCATTTAGAGGAGCCGGATTATATTCAGCAGTTTGGTCAGAAAATCGATTTCGAGCATTATTGTACGGAAGTTCCGCATTTAAATATGCTGGAGGACGGGACGATGCCGGAGTATCTGTATGTAGACAGCGTGGCAGCGTG
>JAFVAA010000073.1 GCA_017476305.1 Lachnospiraceae bacterium | reverse complement strand
GCCGTAAAAACGGCTAACCGCATCGGCTATCCTGTGATGGTTCGTCCTTCCTATGTACTGGGCGGACGCGGTATGGAGGTCGTCTATGATGATGAAAGCATGGCAGATTATATGAAGGCAGCAGTCGGCGTCACTCCGGACCGACCGATTTTGATCGACAGCTTTTTACAGCATGCATTGGAGTGCGAAGCGGATGCCATCAGTGACGGGACACATGCTTATGTACCAGCTGTGATGGAGCATATCGAGCTTGCCGGAATCCACTCCGGTGACTCTGCATGTATCCTTCCTTCCAGACATATTCCGGAAAAGCATTTAAAGACCATTCAGGAGTACACACGGAAGATTGCCGAGGAAATGCATGTGGTCGGACTGATGAATATGCAGTATGCGATTGAAAATGATAAAGTATATGTTTTAGAAGCGAATCCAAGAGCCTCCCGTACAGTGCCGCTCGTATCGAAGGTATGCGGAATCCGCATGGTACCTCTCGCAATAGAAATCATCACGGGTGAATTTACCGGAAAACCTTCTCCGGTTCCTTCCCTGCGTGAGCGCGACATTCCTTACTATGCAGTAAAAGAAGCGGTATTTCCGTTTAATATGTTCCAGGAGGTAGATCCGGTCTTAGGACCTGAAATGCGCTCTACCGGTGAGGTTCTAGGAATTTCCAAATCCGTGGGAGGTGCTTTCTATAAAGCAGAAGAAGCTACGAAATCCATCCTTCCACTGAAGGGAACGGTCCTAATCTCCGTGAACCGTCAGGACAAGCCGGATACCGTAGAGGTCGCAAGGCTGTTCCACGAAGAGGGCTTCCGGATTTTAGCGACAGAAGGAACCTATCACCTCATCACAGAAAATGGAATCCCGGCAGAAAAGGTAAAGAAGCTGTATGAGGGACGTCCGAATATCTTAGATCTGATTACAAACGGAGATATTGATTTGATTGTAAATTCTCCGGTAGGCAAAGACAGCGGACACGATGACAGCTATTTAAGAAAAGCCGCCATCAAAGCAAACGTCCCATACATGACGACCTTAGCTGCTGCAAAGGCTGCTGCGGAGGGAATCGGTCATGTCAGACGCCATCCGGAAAGTACGCTGTGCTCTTTGCAGGAATGGCATAAGGGAATTACGGAAAAATAGAGCCGGAAATTTCGTTTCCCGGCATATCCTAAAAGACAGCCCGTCTTCTCATACTTATCTCACATGAGAAAACGGGCTGTCTTTGTATGGACACGTTTTACGCCAGATTACTATACCCCATCAGTCTTTCGTCCACCTCTCTCGCCACATGTCGTCCTTCATGAATCCCCCAGACGACCAGTGACTGCCCCCTGTGCATATCCCCCGCCGTAAAGACCTTATCCACCGAGGTCTGGTGCTTTCCGGCTTCTGTCGCCACATTCGTCCTTTCATTTAACTTCACCCGAAACGCTTTGGCAATATATTCCTCCGTCCCTAAAAAGCCTGCTGCAATCAGACAGATTTCCGCCGGTATCTCATATTCACTCCCCGGAAGCTCCACCATATTCATCCGTCCGGTCTTCTCATCCTTTTTCGGCTCCAGCTTCACAAGCTTTATTTTACTGAGCTTTCCGTTCTTATCAGTGATAAACTCCTTTACCGTGCTCTGGTACACGCGCGGATCCTTCCCAAATACCGCAATCGCCTCCTCCTGTCCATAATCCGTTTTGCAGACTCTGGGCCACTCCGGCCATGGATTATTTACAGCTCTTTCGTCCGGAAGCTTTGGCATCATCTCTACCTGTACGACTGACCTTGCGCCCTGCCTGATGGCGGTTCCCACGCAGTCATTTCCGGTGTCACCGCCACCGATTACGACGACATTTTTCCCTTTGGTATCCACCCAGCCTTCCTTCTTCCCACTCAGTACATGCTTCGTCGAACGTGTAAGAAAATCCACGGCAAAGTAAATCCCCTCCGCTTCTCTTCCCGGTGCCTTGATATCCCTTGGATTCGAAGCTCCGCAGCAGAGAATCACACTGTCAAAATTCTTCAAAAGCTCCTCCGCTTTGATATCCTTTCCGACATTTGCGTTTACGATAAATTTCACGCCTTCCTCTTCCATGACCTTCTGCTTTCTGTCTATCACCCACTTTTCGAGCTTCATATTCGGAATCCCGTACATCAAAAGTCCTCCGATATGATCATTTCTCTCATAGACCGTCACTTCATGACCACGTTTATTCAGCTGATCGGCAGCCGCCAGCCCGGAAGGACCGGAACCCACGATTGCCACCTTTTTTCCGGTACGCACCTTCGGCGGATTTGCCTCTAAAAGTCCATTCGCATAGCCATATTCGATGATGGCATTTTCATTTGCCTTACACGTCACCGGCGTGTCATTCAGTCCGCAGGTACATGCCGCCTCGCAGAGTGCCGGGCAGACTCTCGATGTAAATTCCGGAAAATTATTCGTCTGCTTTAGCATCCCAAGAGCCTTTTCCATATTTCCACGGTATAAAAGATCATTCCACTCCGGCACCAGATTATTCAGAGGACAGCCGGAAACCATCCCCCCGATCATCATGCCCGACTGACAGAATGGAACTCCACAATTCATGCATCTCGCGGCCTGCTCTCTCCTGTCCTTATCACTCATCGGTGTATGAAATTCCTTAAAATTTTTAATGCGCTCTAAAGGCTCCACAGCCAGGTTATCCCTCCTGTCATATTCCATAAAACCCATTGGCTTTCCCATACCTAAAACCTCCTAACGTTTATCCTGTTCCAATTGCTCAAAAACTCGAAACCCAACACCCTTTCATTTATAATGGTGCTTCGAAAAAGCATGAGGCTTTACTTTGATGCCTCTTTTTTCGCCGCATAAAACGCCTCAATCTGAGCCTGCTCATAGCTTAGACCTCTCTGCT
>JAFVAA010000072.1 GCA_017476305.1 Lachnospiraceae bacterium | reverse complement strand
CAATTTTTCCGTGCGTTCATCCTAAAATCAACAGGGAATAGTATTCCATTTTCAGGAAGAGTGTGCTATAATTAAAAAATAATGGGTACAGAGATGCTTTTTCTTTTTACCTATGGGATAGCAAAGTGGAATAGCAGGAAAAGGAAAGGAGGGAATGATATGAGTATCGGTGTAGTAGGTGCTGGAACGGATTATTACAGTCAGATCGCCAGTGGCTCTCTTTTAGAGCGGGCGGCAAATGACCCTGCACGGTCCGGGATTGTGGAAAAGCTGGAAGCACAGACCAGAGGCTACGATGTGGGGCAGAGAAATGCCGAAGATGGCAAGTCTGTCTTAAATGTTGCGGATGGTGCTCTTTCAGGAATTGCGGATCAGCTGCAGCAGATGCGTGAACTTGCTGTTCAGGCTTCTAATTCAGCAACCTTGTCAAAGGGTGACCGTTCTGCAATCCAGGAGCAGATCGAACAGTTAAAGCAGGGAATTTCAGACATTGCGAATTATACAGAGTTCAAAACGAAGAAGCTTTTAGACGGTTCCAATGATTCCATGCAGATCGTAACAGGAGCGAACGGATCCGGAATGTCCATTCATACAGGAAATGCCACGCTCCAGGCACTTGGAATCGAAGATTTTGATGTGACAAAGAGCTTTGATATCAAAACGATTGACAGGGCATTGGAGCAGGTGAACGGCGGGCGGAGCGATATCGGTGCACAGAGCAATTCTTTGGATTATACGATCGGGTATAATACACAGACTTCTTATAATCTGACGAAAACGCAGAGTGGTATGGAGGATACGGATATCGCAAAGGCTGTTTCCGAGATGAATAAAAAGCAGCTTTTGGAAACGATGCAGTTCATTATGCAGAAGAGAGAAGAAGAAGATATGCACAGAAAAGCCAGTCTTTTGATTTAAGTTATGGTGGATGGCGAAGGCTTACTATGGCATAAAATTTTATCTAATAGGTTATTTCCTATTCAGAAAAATGATATCCGATGCCGGTTCTCATCGGTGTCGGATATTCTTTAAATATTTTGCTGGTTTTGGAAAGGAAGGCAGGTTCTATGGATAAAGTTATTACAATTGGAAGGCAATACGGCAGTGGAGGGCGCGAAATCGGAGAAAAACTGGCGAAAAGATTTGATATCCCGTTTTATGATAATGAGCTGATCACCCGTGCGGCAAAGGAAAGCGGTTTTGCGGAGGAAAGCTTTAAAAACGCAGAAGATAAGGCGACGAACAGTCTGCTGTATTCTCTTGCGATGGGGATCAATGTTTATGGGAATCAGGATTTTGGTTTTTCGGGGCTGTCTCTAGACGATCGTATTTTTTTGGCACAGTCTGGCGTCATTCGTAAGATTGCCGAGGAGGGACCTTGTGTAATCGTCGGGAGATGCGCGGATTATGTGCTGAAGGAGAGGGAAGATGTGGTAAATATTTTTATCAGTGCTTCCATGGATTATCGTTTAAAAAGAGCCATCGAAACGTATGGAGTGGAAGAAAAAAAGGCCGCAGGAATTATTTTGAAAAATGATAAGCGGCGTGGAAATTATTATAGTTACCATGTGGGAGAAAAATGGACGAATCTAAACAATTATGATCTGGTAGTACGTAGTGATGTTGCGGGAATCGATTGTGCAGTAGATTGCATCTGCACGTATCTGGGAAAGTAAAAGAGATATGGTGACTGGCATAGAAATGAAACGAGGTGTGTTATGGATCAGAATATAGAAAAGATAAAGAAAATCCTTGAAGAAAGTAAGGATATTGTTTTAGTAAGCGGAAGTGAAGTGGCGAAAGAAGCGGGATTGAACGGTCTTAGAGCAGAGCATATGGTTTATGATATTGAAGCGAAATATGGATATTCCGGGGAGGAAATAGTCACCTCTCAGATCTATTCCAGGCAGGTAGCCCTGTTTTTCGACTACTATAAAGATGTTATTCTGAACAGGGAGGAGCCTTTGGATACTACGGTATTTGATGTGGCTGCGAAGCTGGAAAAGTATGGAAAACTGAAAAATATCGTCACAAGGATGGTCTATGATTTCTATCAGCGGGCCGGTTGTGAAAATGTGGTGGAGCTTTATGGTTCTGTGGAGGAAAACCGATGTCCGGTCTGCGGAAAAATCTTTGATTCTCATTATATCAAAAAGGCAAAGGGGACTCCGAAATGTGATGCATGTCAGGTGATTTTACGTCCGGGCTTTTCTCTTTTCGGAGAATTGATCGATAATGCCCGTCTGACGAGGGCTGTAGATGCGATTGAGGGTGCCGGTGTTCTTTTGGTGGTAGGTATTTCGCTGAATTCACAGGCATGGCAGACGATGCTCCGTTATTATGAAGGGGATAAGCTGATTTTGATCAACACAGAGGAAAAAAATGGAGATGAACGTGCGAATTACTGTGTTTATGGAAATATAGCCGATATCTTTAAAGAGATTACGGATTTTGAGTTTAAAGAGGAAGACAGGATCGCTGCAGAAAAGGAAAGAAAAAAAGCGAGAGAAGAAGCAAAGGCGAAGGAAAAAGCGAAAAAAGAAGCAGAAGAAAAGAAAAAAGCAGGAGCGCAGAAAAATGAGTAAAATAAGAACAAGATTTGCACCAAGCCCTACGGGAAGGATGCATGTGGGAAATTTAAGAACGGCCTTATATGAGTATCTGATCGCAAAGCATGAAGGAGGGACCTTTGTGCTTCGTATCGAGGATACGGATCAGGAGCGTTTTGTGGCAGATGCATTGGATATTATCTATCATACGCTGGAGCTTACCGGTCTGGAGCATGACGAGGGACCGGATAAGGATGGAGGATATGGCCCTTATGTGCAGAGTGAACGCATGAAGTCGGGATTATATCTGGAGTATGCAAAAAAGCTGGTAGAGAAAGGCGAAGCCTACTACTGCTTCTGTACAAAGGAGCGTCTGGAGTCTCTTAGAGCTTCTGATAAAACAGAGGATGGAAAAGAGATCGCGAAGTACGATAAGCATTGTTTGCAGCTTTCAAAGGAAGAAGTGGAAGCGAATCTTGCAGCTGGTATGCCATATGTGATCCGTCAGAATAATCCGACGACGGGGACGACGACCTTTCATGATGTGATCTATGGAGAGATTACAGTAGAAAATGAAGAATTAGATGATATGATCCTCATAAAAACGGACGGATATCCAACCTATAATTTTGCCAATGTGGTAGACGACCATCTGCAGGCGATCACGCATGTGGTACGCGGAAATGAATATTTATCCTCTGCCCCGAAGTATAACCGTCTCTATGAGGCGTTCGGCTGGGAGGTGCCGGAGTATGTGCATTGTCCGATCATTACAGATGAGGAGCATAAAAAGCTTTCCAAAAGGAGCGGACATGCTTCTGTGGAGGATCTTTTAGAGCAGGGCTTTTTACCGGAAGCAGTGGTGAATTATGTGGCACTTTTAGGCTGGAGTCCCGGAGAGGACAGGGAAATCTATTCCTTAAAGGAGTTAGAGGAGGTATTTGACTACCATCATATCAATAAATCGCCGGCTGTATTTGACATCACGAAGGCAAAGTGGATGAATGGCGAGTACATTAAGGCGATGGATATGGACAGGTATCTGGAGTATGCGATCCCTGTCATTAAGGAGGTCGTAAAAAAGGATTATGATTTAAAAAAGATTGCAGAATTGGTGAAGACAAGAATTGAAGTCTTCCCGGATATTAAGGAGAAAATAGATTTCTTTGATGAGCTTCCGGAGTACGGTGCTTCTATGT
>JAFVAA010000071.1 GCA_017476305.1 Lachnospiraceae bacterium | reverse complement strand
TCTACCATAACCTCTCTTGCAAAAGTGATTGACATATATCAATGCAGATGATATAAAAAGGACGATACACTGCTCTGATTTAGAAGCTGCAAAAAAGGCTGAGGAACTCAGGAAAAATGCTTTGCAAAGTGGATTAAGTTTTACTTTTGAAACGGTACTTTCAACAGAGAGAAATTTAAATTTATTAAAAGATGCACGGGAAAAAGGATATTTTATTCGGTGTATTTATGTATTGACTTCTGATCCGGATATTAACATTATTCGGGTTGAAGCAAGAGAAGCAAACGGAGGTCATGGTGTTCCGGAAGAAAAAATAGTAAAAAGGTATCAAAGATGCCTTGCTTTGCTGCCGGAACTCGAAAAAATATGTGATATTTTGCATATCTATGATAATACTTATGAACCATTTCGTATATACAAAAAGAGAAAAGAAGAATATTTTATATGGGAAAATGATTTTTGGAATAAAGATCAGATAGAAAAGCTGGTTGGCTTGGATTCGTAGTATGGGATTTTGGTTGTTTTACAGAAAGGAAGGGCAAGGATGAGAGATTGGAGTTTTTTTGACGGGAACCGGAATGGGCTGTCAGGGGACAGAGTGGGGATTTCTAAGAGAAAACGGCATGGCTTACTGCATAGGCGCATGGGGCTTCTTTTAGTTCCTGCCCTTCTCCTTTCTGCTGTCTGCAGGGAGTTTCCGATGGTATCACCGTTTGGGAGCTCTGTGCAGGCAGCGACGGAGGCACCGGCTGCGGACGAAACGACAGCAGATGGAACTGCTGCAGATGGAACTGCTGCGGACGGGGAAGAGGCAGAGATAGAGGAAGAAGTGGATGAAACCGCAGGGCTTCTTGAGGAAGAGAACGGGCGGATTTCCTTTTGGGAGTGGAATAAGGTCACTTTTGACAACTGGGAGGATTACTTTTTAGAGCCGGATAATTTTGAGTATAAAGAGTATGAAGGGAGAAAAACACTTATTAGCAAACATCTGGAAAAAAATCAATATAAGCCCTGCATGTTTGTACGCTATTCGCAAAGGGACGGAGAGCCGCATGGCTTTATCTCGACCTATGCAGATGAGAAACATATATACAGGGGAAGTGCTCAGGACTTCCCTTCGGAGGCGGGTACGGTTCCGGATAAGGTTTCGGTCTATATGAAGGATTATCTGGAAAATTTTGATGAGACGAAATCTATCTTCTTACTTCAGGATGAAGATGGAAACTCCATAGACAGTAAGTATTTTAAACAGGATCGGTTCTATACGACCGGGGGTACGCTCGGGGTACTCTTTTGCAAGTGTCTAAGAACACATCGTGTGTCGGCTGAAGTGAATGGTAAAAGTGTTATGGTTGAAATTCCACAGTTTGATATTGCCCTTTCCAGACCGTCGATGAAGAATAACCCTGATGATGAGTCCTACAGAGACTATGGTCTGGGAAAGTTCAAGGATTATTTTCTTTATGTGGGTGTGACAAAATCCGGGAGCAATTATGGTAAGACCTACCTGTATCTGAATGATGATGAAAAACCACTGAATGATGAGCATGATAACGTTGTTTACTTTAATCATTGGCATCTATAC
>JAFVAA010000785.1 GCA_017476305.1 Lachnospiraceae bacterium | reverse complement strand
CAGGATCCGCTTTACGTTCCAGGAGTATTTCAGACGTCTGGGAGAGGATCCGAAGCGTTGGGGAGAGCCGATGGCGGCACTTTTAGGTGCTTTTGATGCGCAGATGAGGTTGGGACTTCCGTCCATCGGTGGAAAGGACAGTATGTCCGGTACTTTTGATGATATTGATGTACCGCCTACACTCTGTTCCTTTGCTGTGGACATCGGCAGCTTAAAGGATGTGGTGACACCGGAGCTGAAAAAAGAGGACAATGTTTTAGTGAAATTTGATATAAAGAGGGATGAATTTGACCTGCCGGATTACGAGGATTTAGACCTTGTGTACACGGAAATTACAAAGCTGATTCAGGAGAAAAAGGTGCAGTCTGCTTATGCAGTGGGCTTTGGTGGTGTCTGTGAGGCGGTCAGCAAGATGGCATTTGGAAATGAGCTTGGGGTGAAGCTTGATGAAAAGCTGCCAAAGGAAATGCTCTTTGCAAAGGACTATGGTTCCATCATTGCGGAAATCTCAAAGGTGGATCTTAGAAAGGTGACGCTTGCCTATACCAGACTTGGTGTCGTGACGAGAAGGGCGCAGTTTGTCTATGGAAGGACGGTCATTCCGATGAAGGAGGCACTGGAAAGCTGGCAGAGCCGCTTGGAGCCTGTATTCCCGACAGATTCCGGTGTGGAGCATGAACGGTTAGAGGATCATCTTTCTTCCGTAAAGCATGTTTATACAGCGAAAAATAAAGTGGCAAAGCCAAAGGTATTCGTGCCGGTATTCCCGGGGACGAACTGTGAGTATGATACGGCGAAGGCATTCCGTCTGGCGGGTGCCGAGACGGAGACGGTGGTGTTTAAGAATATGACAGAGGCACAGATTGTAGAGTCTGTGGATGCCTTTGAAAAGGCGATAAAGAGTTCGCAGATCCTGATGCTTTCCGGTGGTTTCAGTGCCGGGGATGAGCCGGATGGTTCGGCGAAGTTCATCGCTTCTGTCTTCCGGAATAAGAAAATTATGGAAGCAGTGCATGAGCTTTTACATGAGAGAGATGGTCTGGCACTGGGAATCTGTAATGGTTTCCAGGCACTTATCAAGCTTGGTCTAGTGCCTTACGGGGAAATCAAACCGCAGACGGAAAGCTCTCCGACACTCACGACGAACAGTATCGGAAGACATATTTCAAAATCTGTCTATACGAAGGTCTGCACGAATAAGTCCCCTTGGCTTGCGAAAGCGAAGGTGGGCGGTGTCTATGCGATTCCTGCGTCCCATGGGGAAGGGCGTTTCGTGGCAGAAAAGGCTGTGATTGACGAGCTCTTTAAAAATGGACAGGTGGCGACGCGTTACGTGGATTTAAATGGGAATCCGACGATGGATGAGGAGTATAATCCGAATGCTTCCTATGCGGCTATAGAAGGAATCATCAGCCCGGATGGACGAGTGCTTGGAAAGATGGCACATTCCGAACGTATCGGGGAAGGTGTAGCGATGAATATTTACGGAGAGCAGAACCAGCACATATTCGAGGCAGGCGTGGAGTATTTCCGGTAGAGGATTGGATGGATGTATCCCCGCTAAGGAAGGATTAATGGAAAAGACTGCAGTTAGCGGGTATCAGGATGCGCAACGATGAATATAGCAGGGACTTTTACTGGTAAGGGGGGATTTCGTGGGAACGTATCTTAATCCGGGACTTTTGAGGTTTGAAATGGCATTTGGTTCAGAAATCTATGTGGATAAGACGGGGATGATCCGGTATTTGAATCGTGTCGTGAATACTACGCAGAGATTTGTGTGTGTTTCCAGACCTAGAAGATTTGGAAAAACAATGGCTGCAGATATGCTGTGTGCATATTATGGAGAAGCAGACAGCAGAGGACTTTTTGAAAAAACAGAGCTTGTGGGACAAAAAGAATGGGACAGATATCTGAACCGGTTTGATGTGATCAGACTTGTGATGACGGAGTTTATAAAGGAAAACAAAGCTTTTGAAGCATGTCTGGAGAAAATGCAGAGGTTGGTCGTAAGAGATTTAAAAAAGCGATATCCGGATGTGGATTATTTTGATGAGGATGATTTGATTCAGACTATGGCAGATGTCTATGCGGAGACCGGAAAGCAGTTTGTGTTCATTATAGATGAGTGGGACGCTGTTTTCCGGGAAAGGAAGGAGGATAAAGAGGGGCAGAGAATTTATCTGGATTTTCTCCGGAATCTTTTAAAGGATCGGGATTATATTGCACTCGCATATATGACAGGAATTTTGCCGATCAAGAAGTATGGGAAGCATTCTGCACTAAATATGTTCCGGGAATTTTCGGTCATTGCTCCGATGCAGTTCGCACCATATACAGGGTTTACGGAGGAAGAGGTGAAAGGACTTTGCAGCAGATATGGACGTGATTATGAAAAAATAAAAGAGTGGTATGATGGCTATGAGGTGAGTGATGTAGTACCTCCTGATCCGGATTATGAGATGCAGAAGACGATGGGAAAGGTGCTGAAACCAAAGCACTACTCTATTTATAGTCCGTTATCTGTGGTAGAGGCAGTATCTACCGGGATGATTCAGAACTTTTGGAATAAGACGGAAACCTATGAGGCAGTAGCAGATTATATCAGAATGAATCTTGACGGGCTGAAGGATGCTGTAGCACTGATGATAGATGGTGGCAGAATAAATATAGATTTATCTACCTATCAGAACGATATGACTACCTTTCATGGAAAGGACGATGTTCTGACGTTGCTGATACATCTGGGGTATCTGGGGTATGATGCAGATATGAAAAAGGTTTTTATTCCGAATCATGAGATTTTGGATGAATTTAAAACCTCTACGAATTCGGAGGAGTGGGTGGACACATTTCATAGCTTTCAGAAGTCACAGGAGCTTTTAAATGCCACATGGGGCCGTGATGAGGATAAGGTGGCAGAGCTGCTGGAGTATTTTCACGATATGGCAGAGAATAAGTCCTATCATTCCGAAGCGGCACTTTCCTATACGGTACAGATGGCATACTATGCGGCACAGAAATATTACACGACGATACAGGAGCCGGATAGCGGAAAGGGCTATGTGGATATTGTGTATCTTCCCGCACCCGGTTATCCGGATAAGCCGGCACTGCTCATTGAACTGAAGTATCATAAGACAGCCGGGACGGCACTTCATCAGATAAAGGACAGGAACTATCCGCAGAGGCTGGAGCACTATAAAGACAATCTTCTTTTAGTAGGTATTAATTATGACAGGGAGATTTCAAATACGTGGGCAGGGTATAAAAGACATGTCTGCAGGATAGAGAAGGCTCATATAGACGGATAGCATGGGAGGACAGAGCTTAGAGGAAAGGAGTGCCTGGTATGTTAAAAATAGATTATGGACGACCTGATTTTTG
The DNA here is from genome assembly GCA_017476305.1 of Lachnospiraceae bacterium. Lineage (GTDB taxonomy): Bacteria > Bacillota > Clostridia > Lachnospirales > Lachnospiraceae > Butyribacter. The sequence goes on along the minus strand of JAFVAA010000785.1, from coordinate 2,213 downwards.
TATTGATAATGCGGATCTGGAGTTTGAGGAAGAGTTTGAATACAGCTGGCTAAAGGATGAATTCAATGTTCGGATTTTAGAGGAAGTGGAGCATGCTTTGCTGAATGGAAATATTTTATATGATATGACGGAAATAGATCGTACCTTTGGAATTTATGATATCAGCAGTGGCTCTAAGGCACTCATGCTGACCCATGAATTGGAGGAGCCTATGGTATGGGGACCTCTGTTTGGAGATAACTGTGCGGGACTTCTTTTGGAAATTGCGGAAAAAAAAGATGTGGTGATATATTTAAAAAATATTATCAATTTTCCGGAAGAAAGGTTCAGGGCTTATAGCTTTAGGCTGGGCAGAGAATATACGGATTACAGGGAGTATGAACTGGATGCTGTTATGGGGGTGACAGAATGCATGTTTCTTTAGCCGGGAAGAAAAACAGATATGAGTTTGAGCTTGCTGGAAAGTATAGTATACTTACTGGAAATTCTGCAGATAGAAAGACAGAGTTTTTAAAGACGATGATCCGCTATAAAAATGGTGTCAGGAGTGTTTCCTGCAATATCAGTTTAGGCAGTTATAAGATTAGAAAGGAAAATATTTTTGTATACAGCAATGATGTCTCAGCAATAGATTCTTATCGGTCTGCCATGCTAAAGCACACAGACTGTCTTTTTATTATTGATGAAAGCAGTGATATTTTTAGAGACCGGGAGGTGGCGGCTGTCTTTCAGGCTTCTAAAAATTATTATATTATCATTAGCAGAGAAATTATGGGCTGGCTTCCAATAAGCATAGATTCCATTTATACATTAGTAAATCAAAACGGAGTTTTAGTGAATGTGCCTAAGTATTGTGAAAACAATGAGGATTTGACAAAGATAAAAAAAGCAGACTACATTTTGACAGAGGATAGCAAAAGCTCCAGAGCTTTTTTTCAGTATCATTTTCAATGCGATGTATGCGACAGATATTATACGAAAGAGAATATCAGGCATACTATGGACAATAGCTGTCTTCATTCAGCTTTAATGGAAGAAATGGAAAAGCATCGTCATATTCTGGTGGCATTTGATGCTTCTGCATATGGATATTTTTATGAACTACTGCTTAAAGTAATTGGAAGCAGAGATGTTAGTATTTTAGCTTGGAATTCCTATGAGAATTATTTACTTCGTTGTCCCAAGTTTGGAATTCATCTTAACAAGGATGATGCGGGGTGTGCATATAATTCGCTGGAAGAGCTTAGTTACCATAGGTTGAGAGAAATATTAAGCGGGTACAGTATATCAGGTCTGCATAGTGTGCTAAAGGATTCCTCTTTTGTACAGTACCCATTGACGCTGATATAGATTTCTTTGAGCCTGTGGTGAGGTTTTGAAATCTGGAGTGTACAGTGATATTCGTTTTGCTAATTTCTGTTGTAAAATTTTAGCGTATAATACTATAGTAATGATAGACTGTAAAGGAGGTATGGAGTATGGAAAATATACCTGTAGGTGTACAATATTTTGCAGATGGAGTACATGCAAATCTGATGGATTATTCGGCAGATCATCCAGAAGTGCGATTTATTCTGTATTCCGGCTCAGGAATTGAGAATGCTGTTATCTGGATGATATCTGATACAATAGAGGATGAAGCAATCAATGCATTGATTCACAAAGCAAAAACCAAAAAAGGATTTTATCAGATGATAAATAAAGAAAGCCTTTCAAATGAGAAAATGTGGTGGTTGATAACGCTCTGATAGACACAGGAGCATCTTTTTCGACAATTGAGTGCTGATTACTGGCACTTTTGAATTATCAGGATATTGATGAGTTTAAAAGTATCATTCGTGAAACTTGCAAAGATACTGTTGTACCCAGACTAGCGATGGAATTGGGAAAGAATGTAGCAGGGGTACGTGTATATCCTTTTTACAACAATGTAATGAATGAGGGGGTTGAAATTTATGGTGGGTGAGGCAGTTGATAAAATTAATGAGTATGTTCGTTTACAAATAAATCTTCATTGATTTTTGCGTTTATTTTTTAGGATGCTTGCTTTTTAAAATCTGAATCATATCTTTTATTACCTGTAGTTCGTCTTCCTCTAATTCCGTGACATCTAAGATGACCTGTGGCTCATCCTCTGATTTTCCAAGCAGATAATCGGTAGAGCAGTGATAGTGTCCGCTTAGACGAAAAATAACCTCCAGACTAGGCTGTCT
>JAFVAA010000784.1 GCA_017476305.1 Lachnospiraceae bacterium | reverse complement strand
CAGGAGGCCCTGGCGGTGGCTCTGCCAGCCAGCCGGAAAGCTATGATTCCGTAAAGGAATACACAAAGGACAGTACGGTATCCGGAGAAAATATCTCCTCTACGGGAACGGATGAAAACGCCGTCCTGGTTTCCGGTGGCGCATCCGTAACGGTAGAAAAGGGCACGATCGACAGATCCTCCTCTGACAGTACAGGCGGGGATTCCTCCAGCTTTTACGGGGTGGGAGCTGCGATTTTAACGACAGAGGGAACCACCTATGTAAAGGATACAACCATCACAACCGATGCTGCAGGCGGTGCGGGACTTTTTGCCTACTCGGAAAAAACAAAGGCGTATATTGCAAACAGCACGATTACCACAAAGCAGGGTACTTCCGGAGGAATCCACGTAGCGGGAGGAGGTACATTATATGCCTGGGATACAACTATAGAAACAAATGGTCAGTCCTCTGCTGCCATCCGCAGTGACCGTGGCGGCGGTACAATGGTCGTGGACGGTGGAAGCTATACTTCAAACGGAAAGGGCTCCCCTGCCATCTACAGTACGGCGGATATTTCCGTAAACAATGCAGACCTCACTGCTACGGGTTCCGAAGCCATCTGTATCGAGGGACGCAACTCCATTCACCTGTTTGACTGCAGCCTGACAGGAAATATGCCGGAAGACAGCCAGAATGACTGCACCTGGAATGTCATCCTGTATCAGAGCATGTCCGGGGATTCCGAGGAAGGAAACAGTATTTTTGAGATGAACGGTGGAACACTGACAGCGAAAAACGGTGGCATGTTCTATACCACAAATACGGAATCTACGATTACCCTGTCCGATGTAGATATTACCTATGCGAAGGATAGTGACTTCTTCTTAAAATGTACCGGAAACAGTAACGAAAGAGGCTGGGGAAGCTCTGGAAGCAATGGTGCCGACTGCCTGTTTACAGCTATCAAACAGAAAATGGAGGGTGATGTCATCTGGGACAGCATCAGCAAGCTGGACTTCTATATGACAAAAAACAGCACGTTAAAAGGAGCTGTCACACAGGATGAATCCAATGCCGGCAGCGGTGGAGACGGATACTGCAATCTCTATATTGAAAAGGGTTCTACATGGGTAGTAACCGGTGACAGCACGGTGACAAACTTATACTGTGCAGGTACCATCAAGGATGCGGATGGAAAAACCGTTACCATCCAGGATACAAACGGAAAGGTCCTGGTAAAAGGTACCGGAAAGTATACAATTACTGTCACAAGCTACAGCAAAACTGCAGATGTATCCGGAGCTTCAAAGACTACCTCATGGTCTGACTACAAGGTAGAAAAGCCGTCACAGTTATCCTAAAGCTGTTGACTGATTTCCAAAATTCATGTTAGGATATAGAAGATGATAGCTCATACTGCGTTTTATTAAGGATTTCGAACGAAAATAATCATTCAAAACCAACATATTTGTTTTATATAGAGAAATAGGAGGGAGAGGCCTATGAGACTTTTATTAGTGGAGGATGAGATTGAATTATCGAATGCGCTGACAGCCATTTTAAAGCACAATAACTATTCCATCGATGCCGTTTATGACGGGGAAGAGGCACTTGATTATCTGGACGCAGAAAATTATGACGGCGTGATTTTAGATTTGATGATACCAAAGGTGGATGGGATGACGGTACTGAAAAAAATCCGGGCAGCAGGAAACCAGGTGCCGGTACTCATTTTGACGGCAAAGGCAGAGCTTGATGACAGAGTACTTGGCCTGGACAGCGGTGCAGACGATTACCTTGGAAAACCCTTTGCGACCAAGGAGCTTTTGGCGAGAGTGCGCTCCATCACCAGAAGACAGACACAGGCAAAAGGTGCTGTCCTGACCTTTGGCAATCTTTCCCTTGACTGCACGACCTTTGATCTCTCCTCCCCGAAAGACAGCATCCATTTAGGCAATAAGGAGTTTCAGATTATGGAACTTTTACTCGCAAATCCGGGACAGCTGATTGCTACCGAACGGTTTATGGAAAAGATATGGGGATATGACAGTGAGGCTGAAATCAATGTGGTATGGGTATATCTCTCAGGACTTCGAAAGAAGTTAGTTAAGCTTGATGCCGATGTACGGATCAAGGCTGCCAGAAATCAGGGATATTCTTTAGAGCTGGCAGCGGAATAAACGATACAGCTTCTTCCCATACTGTCCATATTATGATGCCAGGGCAAAGGGTATTTTGCCCTGGCAGATACCCTACGGAGGGATACCATGATTAAAAATCTGCAGATAAAATTTACGATTATTGCCATGTGTTCCATGTTCCTGGTACTTGCTACCATCATGACCGGACTAAACATTGCCAATTATGCCGGAATCACAAAGGACGCAAACAGGCTCTTAAATATGATTGCGTCAAATGACGGAACCTTTCCCGAACCGCCTAAGGACCATGAGCATAAGGAAGACAAAACACCACCTGCAAAGCCGGAGGAAAAGGATAGTACAAAAACAGAAAACAAACCAGATCCGACAGATGCTCCTCATGAACCGAAACAGGACATCCCTCCCCACGAAAGTGAGGAATTAAAGGGAATTACCGAAGAAGCTCCCTATTCTACCCGCTTCTTTACTGTATGGCTGGATGAGAAAGGAGAAGTGACCTCTACTCACTTAGATAAAATTGCAGCCATTACAGAAACGGATGCAAAAACCTATGCAAAGGAAATTTACAGCTCGAAACGAGAAACCGGTTTAAAGGATAGCTACCGTTATAAAAGGGTTGCTACCGACACCGGATGCATGATCATTTTTTTAGACCGCAGAAGTGAACTAAATACATTTAAAAATAATCTGCTTACCAGCATCACAGCCTCTTTAGCAGGACTTTTGGCAGTATTTATTCTGGTAACGATTTTTTCCAGAATCGTTTTTCGTCCCGTGGAGGAAAGCTATCAAAAACAGAAACGATTCATTACGGATGCCAGTCATGAAATCAAAACTCCATTGACCATTATTGATGCAAATATAGAGGTCATTGAAATGCTGCACGAGGAAAGCGAATGGACAAAGAGTATACGGAATCAGGTCAAACGCCTCTCCTCCCTCACAAAGCATCTGGTCATGCTTTCGAAATTGGAAGAAAAATCAGAGGTTATGGAAAAGGAACCCTTCTCCCTCAGTGAGCTTGTGGAGGAAAGCGTACAGTCTTTCTCTGCTCTCGCACTGACCGGGGATAAAAAACTGGAAACGGCTATCGAAGAAAATATCGAATACACAGGAGATGAGAAAGCAATTTCACAGCTTACCGGTCTCCTCATTGATAATGCAATCAAATATTCCACACCGGAAAGTGTGATTCGCATTTCACTAAAAAAACAAAAGAGAAAAATCCGTCTGGAGGTCTGGAATGAAGCCGAAAAGCTTCCGAAAGGAAATTTAGATGTATTATTCGAACGTTTTTACCGGATGGACTCCTCCAGAAACTCCAAAACAGGCGGTTCCGGAATCGGGCTCTCTGTCGCGCATGCCATCGTAGAATCACATAAAGGACAGATTACAGCAAACAGTGCAGACGGAAAAAGTCTGTCGATTGTGGTGAAATTGTAAGCTTTTATGCTCTTTCATGAAAGGGCTTTCCGCTTCGCTAATGCGTTTCCGCTTTCCCGGCCAAAAGACATTTCCGATTCTCAAACTCCACCACTTCACAGTTCCCTGGCAGTCTTTTCCAAAAATCCTTTAACGGGATTCCTAAAATCCGGTTGATAATGCTTAAATTCATCGCTCCATGCCCTACGATGAGAATATTTTTCCCTTCCGCAAGCTGTGGTATAATCACCTTGGAAAGAAAAGAGCCGGTTCGCAGGAACAGCTCCTCTAGAGATTCCGAACCACCGGAAGGAACATATTCTACAGGTGTATGAAAAAGCTGATAGACCGGATGCCCCGGCTTTTCAAAAACGGATTCTATCCCCTCATACTCTCCAAAGCTTAGCTCCATCAAACGCTCATCCGTAATCAGTGGAATTCCTCGTCCCTCTAAAAAAATTTCTGCCGTTTCCCTTGCCCTCTTTAATGGTGATGAATAGCAAAGATCAAATGGCAGCTCTGCATATTTTTCTCTCGCACAGACAGCCATCCTTCTTCCGTTTTCATTTAACGGAATATCTGTTCTTCCCTGCAGCTTATGACTGGTATTCCAGTCTGTCTGCCCATGCCGCATAATGTATAGCATAATATTTCATCCTTTCCGGGTTATGATCTGGTTATAATCTGATTTCTTCCATTTTATATCGAATCCACTCTTTATGCAATGCCTAAAGATTTTTTTGACGTTCCCAAAAATGTTAATTTTCTTTGATAGACTTTCCCACCGCTCCATGCTATACTGATGTTAAAAAAGCTGCAAAGGTGGGATTTGTATGAGAAGATACTACATAGACAATATCCGGTGGGGTACGATCATCCTCGTAGTCCTTTATCACGTCATTTACATGTTCAACGGAATCATTCCGGACGGAGTAATCGGTCCATTTCACGAAAATCAGTATCAGGACGCACTACAGTATGTTTTATATCCATGGTTTATGGTCCTGCTCTTTCTTATCGCCGGTATGTGTTCCAGATATTATTTGGAAAATCATACGATAAAGGAATTTGTGAAGTCACGCACAGAAAAGCTTTTGATACCTTCTACCCTTGGACTTTTTGTCTGGGGATGGGCACAGGGCTATATCAGCATGTCCATCAGTGATGCATTTCAAAAGCTGCCGGACACCATGCCGAAACCGGTTCTTTTTTTCATCATGGTACTTTCAGGCACAGGTGTTTTGTGGTTTATTCAATTGCTCTGGCTGTTCTCCATGATTCTGACTCTGGTTCGTCGTTTCGAAAAGGGGACGCTTTTTTCCCTCGGCGGGAAAGCAAATTGTATTGCCTGTCTTTTCCTGGTCGTTCCGGTCTATTTATCCGGTCTTGTCTTAAATGCACCCGTAATCGTCGTATACCGCTTCGGAATTTATGGACTCACCTTTTTCCTGGGCTACTTTGTCTTCGCCCATGATGAAGTGATTGAAAAAATCAGCCGCTTCCGCATTCCGCTCCTTCTCGCAGCCATCATAGCCTGTATATGCTATCTCCTTCTGCATTATGGAGACAATTTTTCCGTCGCACCTACTGTAAACAGCATCCCTGCTGTCCTCTTTCTCTGGTTTGCCTGTCTGGCGATTTTAGGTTGCATGTACGCATGGGGAAATAAAAATACACCGCTCACCACCTTTTTTACCAAAAAAAGCTTCGGACTATATGTATTTCACTATCTTCCCCTTTCCGCCACAGCGTATGCTCTGCATAAATACACCAGGGTTCCCGCACTGCCAAGTTATCTGCTGGTTGGTATCGCTGCCTTTACAGGAGGTCTACTACTCTATGAAGTCATTTCTAGAATTCCCATCGTTCGCTGGTTCATTTTGGGAATGAAAAAGAAAAAATAAGGGGGCCTGTCTTTTACAGTACCCCTTTTATTTTTTCTGTCATCTCATGATATTTTTCCAGAAACGCTCCATGATTCTGCTCTAAAAATCCGGTATCTTCTTCCCCGGCTGCCTCCTCTAATGCCCGTGCCTTTTCAAACAGCTCCTGTGCACCGATTGTCTTTGATGTACTTTTTAAGGCATGAATAACGGTTTCATATTCCTTCCATGACTTTTCTTCATAATACTTTACTAATTCTTCCTCTCTTTTCCCATGTGCCAACACATAGTCCTTTAACATCTCTATATAAAAATCTCTTTCCCCCGCACAGTACTGCATTCCTTCCTCTGTCCTGATCCCGACCGCTTCCACCTTCTCTAGCACATCCTCAAAGGAGCTCTTTTCTTTTTCTTCCTCCTCTACAAAGTCTGCAGGCGAAAACTCCATGATGTTCTCTTCTGCCTCCACAGAATCCGCAGGCGAAAACTCCATAATGCCCTCACTCGCTTCTGTTTCCGGTAAAAATTCAAAAATTTCTTCTTTTTTCTGAAAATTTTCCGGCTTCTTTTCCTTTGCCTTTTCTTCACTCCGATAGCTGATTTTTTCTTTGGGAAGATACTTGGCAAGCTTTTCCTCTAATTTATCTACCTCAATCGGCTTTGACAGAT
>JAFVAA010000783.1 GCA_017476305.1 Lachnospiraceae bacterium | reverse complement strand
TTTGTCAGATTCCCTGGATATGACAGCATCATTTGATACTCCTGATGAAGATATTACAGATATTTTAGGTACATCGGACAGCAGTGATTCTGATATGACAGAGGATTTTGCAGATATAGGAATGTCGAATTTGGGGGAGATTGACGGGATTCCGGTACTTTCTGATTTTGATGTAGCGGAAGCTGAACAAAATGATCTTTCTGATATGAGCATGGCAGCCGGGTTGGATACCGGCGGTGATTTATTAGGTTTAGATGAAGCGACGGAGAGCTTTGAGGATTTGGGATTATCTGCTGAGGATGGCATTGGCAGTATGGAGGAACCTATCATGTCTGATGGAATGACGGATTCGAATTCAGAATTTTCGATTACGGAAGATGGCTTACTTGGAGATATGGATATTAATTTTGATGATATGACATCGGTAGAGCCGGAGCCGGTCGCTGCTTCTGAGTCTGGTTCATCAGGAGGATCCAATATTGATTCCATGTTAGATGGACTTTTAGATAATCTGGACATGACTGGTTCTCTGGATGGAGGAAGAAAGGAAGTAGAAGAAACAGCTACTTCTGCGGATATGTTGGGGCTTGATGGTGATTCCTATGAAGACCTCGGCAGCGGTGAGAGCATGGAGATGTTAGATGCTTCTATGTTGCCGCCAGAGGAGGAAGAAAAGGAAAAGAAGCCTGGCTTCTTTAAGAAGATCTTTGGCAATGTTGTGACGGATGAGATAGCAGAGGAGGAAAGGAAAGCTGCAGAGCAGGAGGCAGAGGAAGCTGAAAAGAAGGCAGAGGAGGCTCAGAAAGCAGCGGAAGAAAAAGCGGCATTAAAGGAGCAGAAGAAAGCCGAAAAAGAAGCAAAGGCTGCGGCGAAGAAGAAAGAAAAGGAAGAATTAAAGGCACAAAAAGCAGCAGAAAAGGCAGAAAAGAAAGCACAGGCAGAAGCAGAGGCTGCTGAAATTGAGGTCGTAGGAAAGCTGAATAAGGTCGGAGTTTCCATTGTGATCGTGTGTACGATTCTGTTTTTGGTATTTGAGATTGGCGGAACCAATCTGTTCAATTATTCGCGTGTGAAGAAAGAAGCGACGAATTATTTCAAAATGGGAAAATACACGGATGCATATAAGTCTGCAATCGGTACGGATATGAAAGATAAGGATAGTGAGGAATACGATAAAATCCGTACAGTGATGCGGGTGCAGCAGGCAATCAATGCTTATCAGAATTATGCCAGAGTCAAGTATTATCCGGAGGCTCTGGATGCACTTCTCAGAGGCTTGAAGCGGTATGATGCGAATATAGATCATGCGACTGAACTGGAAGTTGATAAAGATATGATGAAATGCAGAAAACAGATTATTTCTATCCTGCAGACAGAGTTTCAGATGTCGGAGACAGATGCATATTCTATCATTGGTATGGAGAAACCACAATATCAGGATAAAGTGATTGCAATTGGAGTAAAAAAAGCACAGAGTTAAGATGTTTTTGACCGCCCGCCGTGTAGGGAGAATTCGGCGGGTGGTTTTTCTGTATGCAGAGCGGAATAGAAAAAGAATTAGAAATTTTAAAGAAACAAGATGGAAACAGGAGAAAAGTATGATAGCGATTATTGATTATGATGCAGGAAATTTAAAAAGCGTAGAGAATGCATTAGGGTATCTGGGGGAGAAGTGTGAGATTACCAGAGAGCCGGGAAAGATAAGGAGTGCGGATAAAGTGATTCTGCCGGGGGTAGGTGCTTTTGGAGATGCGATGCATAAACTGCATAGTTTCGGGCTGGCAGAAGTGATTCGGGAGGTCGCGGAAAAAGGAACTGATTTTTTAGGGATTTGTCTGGGGCTGCAGCTGTTGTTCGAGAGCAGTGAGGAGACACCGGGAGTCGAAGGGCTTGGGCTCCTGCCGGGAAAAGTGATTGCTTTTCCGGAAACGAAGGGCTATAAAATACCGCATATGGGCTGGAATTCTTTAGAGGCAGGAGAGGGAAAAAAGCTGTTTCGGGGATTGCCTTCTAATCCTTATGTTTATTTTGTACATTCTTATTATCTGCAGGCGGAAAATGAGGAGGACGTAGCTGCGAAAACGGAGTATATTACTACAGTTCATGCGTCTGTAGAGCATGAAAATATTTTTGCCTGCCAGTTTCATCCGGAAAAGAGCGGGGAAACAGGACTTCAGATTTTAAAGAATTTCTGTGAACTTTGAGGAGGAAAAAAGTGTATCAGGTCGTAAAAGCGTACTTTCTGCGATGATCTGACCAAGAGGGCAAATTTAACTGAGTATCGGGTGAAATGCTAAAAAATAGAAAACGGGAGAGGATACATATGTTTACAAAGAGAATTATTCCTTGTCTGGATGTAAATAACGGGCGTGTAGTAAAGGGCGTTAATTTCGTGGATTTAAGAGATGCCGGAGATCCGGTTTCTGTAGGAGCGGCCTATGGGAAAGCCGGCGCAGATGAGCTGGTGTTTCTGGATATCACGGCATCTTCAGATGCCAGAGCGACTAAAATTGATATGGTACGCCGGGTGGCAGAAACGGTGTTTATTCCTTTTACAGTAGGGGGAGGGATTCGTACCATTGACGATTTCAGACTCGTGCTAAGAGAAGGGGCAGACAAGGTTTCTGTAAATTCTGCTGCGATTCAGAATCCGGATCTGATTTCAGATGCGGCGATGAAATTCGGAAGTCAGTGTGTCGTAGTAGCGATTGATGCGAAAAGAAGAGAGGACGGAAGTGGCTGGAATATCTATAAAAACGGTGGTCGTGTAGATATGGGAATCGATGCGGTAGAGTGGGCGATGAAAGTGGACCATCTGGGTGCCGGGGAAATCCTTCTTACGAGCATGGATTGTGACGGGACGAAAAATGGATATGATTTAGAGCTTACAAAGATGATTTCGGAAAATGTAAAGATTCCGGTGATTGCTTCCGGCGGAGCCGGAAAGCTGGAGCATTTTAGGGACGCTTTTACAGAGGCAAATGCAGATGCAGTTCTGGCGGCTTCTCTTTTTCATTATAAAGAGCTGGAAATCAGGGAAGTAAAGGAATATTTAAGAAGTGAGGGCATTAGTGTCCGTTTGTAAGGAGGAAACAGATTATGGGAATGCTGACAGGTGAATGGGAAAGGGTAATGAGGCCGGAGTTTTCGAAACCTTATTATAAAGAGCTGTATCATTTTATAAAAGAGGAGTACAGCAGGGTGGTGGTATATCCTCCTTCGGATGATATTTTCAATGCGTTTCATTTCACGCCGTTAGATCGTGTGAAGGTACTGATTTTAGGACAGGATCCATATCATAATGTCCATCAGGCGCATGGACTGTCTTTTTCTGTACCTGCAGACCAGCCGGAAATCCCACCGTCTTTAAAGAATATCTATAAAGAGCTGCAGGATGATCTGGGGCTGAAAATTCCAAATAACGGATATTTAAAGAAGTGGGCAGATCAGGGGGTGCTTCTTTTAAATACAGTGCTGACGGTGCAGGCACATCTTGCGAATTCCCACCAGGGAAAAGGCTGGGAGCAGTTTACGGATGCAGTGATTCAGGCGGTAAATAATCAGGACAGACCGATTGTATATATGCTTTGGGGCAGACCGGCACAGAGTAAAATTCCGATGCTGACGAATCCGAAGCATTTGATTTTAAAGGCACCGCATCCAAGTCCGCTCTCCGCACACAGGGGCTTTTTCGGGTGCAGGCATTTCAGTCAGGCAAATGCTTTTTTAGAATCGCATGGTGTGGAGCCGATTGACTGGCAGATAGAGGATGTGTAAAAGTCGAAAAAATCTTTAGTTGCTTTAGTGGCTCATTCGTGTTATACTTTAGGGTGGTTTGTTCTAAAACCACCCTTTTATTCATGGATATTATGAAATAAGCACAAAAAAAGCAGAAAATTACCCGGTGCTTTGTGAATAATGCCTGCAAAATAAAACGTCAGTGTTACATCAGTAATGCCTGAGGCTATACTGAATGCTTAGGAACTGTCGCAAAATAAATTGTTGAACTTATCTTCAAAAAATGCCTTATACGCAAGCATTTTTTGAAGAAAAAAGGTAATTGGTTTTGCGAAGATTCCTTAGAATATTTAAAGAGTCAGGAGAGATGACATGAGTTTATTTAGGAAAATTTTTGGAACCCATAGTGAACATGAGGTAAAGCGGATTCTTCCAATTGTAGATAAGATTGAAGCTTTGGGACCGGAATTCGAAAAACTGTCCGATGAAGAATTAAAAGCCAAAACCCCGGAATTCAAGGAGAGACTGGCGAAGGGGGAGACATTGGATGATCTTTTGCCGGAGGCTTATGCTACAGTCAGGGAGGCTGCGACGAGAGTTCTGAATATGCGTCATTACAGGGTACAGTTAATCGGTGGTGTGATCCTGCATCAGGGACGTATTACCGAAATGCGTACTGGTGAAGGAAAAACGTTAGTTTCTACTCTTCCGGCGTATTTAAATGCGCTGGAGGGAAAAGGCGTGCATATTGTCACGGTCAATGATTATCTGGCAAAGCGTGATGCAGAGTGGATGGGGGCTGTTCATGAATTTTTAGGTCTTACGGTGGGTGTGATCTTAAATGACATGAAAAGTGATGAGCGTAGGGAAGCCTATCACTGTGATATCACCTATGCGACGAATAATGAGTTGGGATTTGATTATCTTCGTGACAACATGGTGGTTTACGAGGAGGAGCTGGTGCAGAGAGACCTGCATTATGCCATCATCGACGAGGTGGATTCTGTTTTGATCGATGAGGCCAGAACGCCCCTTATCATATCCGGTTCCAGCGGAAAGTCCACGAAGCTCTATGAGGCATGTGATATTTTCGTCAGACAGTTAGAGCGCGGTACTGCCAAGGAACTTTCCAAAATGGATATTTTGATGAATGAGGAGGAGCAGGAGACCGGAGACTATGTAGTAGATGAAAAGGATAAGCAGGTCAATTTGACAGAAGAAGGTGTCAGAAAGGCAGAACGCTTTTTCCAGGTAGACAATCTGGCAGATCCGGACAACTTAGAGCTTCAGCATAATATCAATCTGGCACTTCGTGCCCATTCCCTGATGTTTCGGGATAAGGATTATGTAGTGAGTGATGAAGATGAGGTTTTGATCGTAGATGAATTTACAGGACGTATCATGCCGGGACGTCGTTTTTCGGATGGTCTGCATCAGGCGATTGAAGCGAAGGAACATGTAAAGGTGAAAAGAGAAAGCAAGACCTTGGCTACCATTACATTCCAGAACTTCTTTAATAAATATAAGAAGAAATCCGGTATGACCGGTACTGCTGTTACCGAGGAGAAGGAATTTCGTGAAATTTATGAGATGGACGTCGTAGAAGTTCCGACGAATCTTCCGGTACAGCGTGTGGATTATAATGATGTCGTTTATAAAACGAAGGAAGAGAAGTTTAATGCGGTAGTGGCTGACATAGAGGAATCTTATAAAAGAGGACAGCCTGTACTTGTGGGTACCATTACAATCGATACCTCGGAATATCTCAGTAAAAAGCTTCAGAGAAAGGGAATTCCGCATAAGGTTTTGAATGCGAAGTTCCATGAGCTGGAGGCAGAAATCATCGCGGATGCCGGTCAGAAGGGAGCCGTTACGATTGCGACCAACATGGCAGGTCGTGGTACCGATATCAAGCTTGGCGAGGGAGTCAAGGAACTTGGCGGATTAAAGATTATCGGAACGGAGCGTCATGAGTCACGTCGTATCGATAATCAGCTTCGTGGTCGTGCCGGTCGTCAGGGAGATCCGGGAGAATCCCGTTTCTACATTTCCCTGGAGGATGATCTGATGCGTCTGTTTGGTTCCGAGCGTTTGATGGGACTTTTCTCTGCGATGCCGGAGGGGGAGCAGATTGAGCATAAAATGCTTTCCAATGCGATTGAAGGAGCGCAGAAGAAAATCGAAGGAAACAACTTTGGAATCCGTAAAAATCTTCTGGAATTTGACCGCGTAAACAATGAGCAGCGCGAAGTCATTTATAAAGAGCGTCGCCAGGTACTGGATGGAGAAAATATGCGTGGCACGATCCGGAAGATGATTAAGGATGTGATAGAAAAATATGTAACTTCTTTGATCAATGAGGATGCTCCGGCTGAGGAATGGGATATTCCGGAACTAAACAAGGTACTTTTGAAGCTTATTCCTATGGATAAGATTATCCTAACAGAGGAACAGGAAAAGCATATGAAGCGCAGTGAACTGATCGAGCAGCTCCAGGAAGCCGGTTTAAAGGCATATGAAAAGAAAGAAGCAGAGTTTCCGGAGGAGGAGCAGATTCGTGAAGTGGAGCGTGTGATTTTGCTTCGTGTGATTGACAGAAAGTGGATGGATCACATTGATGACATGGATCAGCTTCGTCAGGGAATCGGATTACAGAGCTATGGTCAGAGAGATCCGGTCGTAGAGTATAAATTTGCCGGATTTGAGATGTTCAATGATATGATCGATGCGATCTCTGAGGATACGGTAGGTGCTCTGATGCATGTTCAAATCGAGCAGAAGGTGGAGCGTGAGCAGGTAGCGAAGCCTACGGGTACGAATAAGGATGAATCGGTTCAGAAGGCACCAAAGCGCAGGGAAGGAAAGAAGATTCAGCCGAATGATCCATGCCCTTGCGGAAGTGGAAAGAAATACAAGATGTGCCATGGAAGAAAGGCATGACGGAAGGTGCCGGAAGAAAGAGCAGATCGCAAATGGAAGGATGGATACTATTTCATGTAGTTATAGGAAACGCATGAAATAAATTCGTTTCCTATATTTAAAAAATTTATAGAAATGAGGTGAGCTTATGGTAGAGTTTGATAATATGAGATTAACTCTTACAAATTATGAACAGCCATTGCTTGAAATGGGGGATTCACTTTGACCTCGCCAGCAAGAGGGAGCGAGTAGAGGAGTTAGGAAAGACGATGGAGGAACCGGGATTTTGGGATAATCCCGAGAAATCCACGGCAGTGGTGCAGGAAAGTAAAAGACTGCAGACTGTGATTGAGCGGTATGAGGCTCTCTGCACAGACAGAGAGGACATGCTGGATCTGATTGCCATTGGGGAGGAGGAGGAAGATGAATCTCTGGTGGCAGAGTTAGAGGAGTCGCTAAAGACATTTGAAACGCAGTTTGAAGAGCTTCGGATAGAAACTCTTTTAAGTGGGGAATACGATAAAGAAAATGCGATTCTGACATTGCATGCAGGAGCCGGAGGCACGGAAAGCTGTGATTGGGCGAGCATGCTTTGCAGGATGTATCAGAGATGGGCAGAAAAGCGGGGATTTCAGGTAGATATGCTGGATTTTCTGGATGGAGATGAGGCAGGATATAAATCCGTCACGCTTCAGATCAATGGAGAGAATGCGTATGGTTATTTGAAAGCAGAGCATGGTGTTCACCGTCTGGTACGTATTTCGCCGTTTAATGCAGCAGGGAAAAGGCAGACCTCTTTTGTATCCTGTGATGTGATGCCGGATATCGAAGAGGATTTGGATATTGAAATCGCTGATGATGATATTCGGATTGATACCTACCGTTCCAGTGGAGCGGGCGGGCAGCATATCAATAAGACCTCTTCGGC
>JAFVAA010000782.1 GCA_017476305.1 Lachnospiraceae bacterium | reverse complement strand
TCCTGGTCTATGTCGATTCCATGGATAAGATAAAGGGAAAGGTAATGGATAAGTATAAAAAGTGATGAAAAAAGAAAATATGCGAAAAAAGGGAACAGTCTACGAGGAAAAGGCTGTTCTATTTTTACAGGAAAAAGGATACCGGATCCTCGAACGAAATTTTTATACGAAATTTGGGGAAATAGATATTATTGCAAGGGATGGAGATTATACGGTCTTTATAGAAGTGAAGTATCGGAAAAACGGGAATGCAGGTGAGGCCCTGGAGGCTGTGACACAGGAAAAGCAGCGGAGGCTTTTTCAGTCGGCAAAGGTGTATCTTTATGTGAAAAAATACCGGCTGGATCTTCCATGCAGGTTTGATGTGATCGCATTTCAGGGGGAGGAGATGCGGCACATAGAAAATGCCTTTTCATTTTCATAGAGAACAGAAAAGTTTGAATCAAATGTGCTGAAAGGAGGTCATTATGGCAGAAAAAGGGCGTGGACGAAACATCAGGGCACTATTCGAGGCGACCAGACAGGATATTTTACCTTACCGGGAAAAAAGCTATTTTAAAGAGGGAGAGGAGTGCAGTTTAGAGAATGAGGACACGGTACCGTTGATTCGTTTTCGGGCATTCGAACCTTTTTTTCCGGAGATTAATGCAGCATTTTCTACCCGTTTTGGCGGGGTGAGTAAAAAAGAAGAGCTTTTAGAATTAAATTTTGGGTTTGACAGAGGGGATGAAACAGAATACGTGCAGGAAAATTATAAGCGTTTTTGTGAAAGCATGGGGGAGGATTATCGAAGCCTGGTGCTTTCTGACCAGGTTCACGAAACAAAGGTATACCGGGCAGGAGAAAAGGACAGAACGGGTGAGATCGTAGAAAAAAAGCTTCGTGGAGTGGATGGCCTGATTTCCGGGGAGGAGGTGGTTTTAGCGACCTCCTATGCGGATTGTGTACCGCTGCTTTTTGCAGAGCCTGTAAAGAGGGTGATTGCAGCAGCGCATTCGGGATGGCGTGGAACAGTAGGAAAAATCGGAGAAAAGACGGTGCAGGCATTTGCAGGAGAATATGGAAGCAGGAAAGAGGACATTATAGCGGTCATTGGACCGTCTATCTGTCAGAACTGCTATGAAGTGAGCGGGGATGTGGTTTTGGAATTTAAAAAAGCTTTCTCACGGGAGCAGATTGCAGAAATCGTGAAGCCATCTACGGAAAAAGAGGGAAAATATCAGCTGGATTTGTGGGCTGCAAACTTTTTCTGCCTAAAAGAGGCAGGTCTTCTGCCGGAACATATTCATGTGTCCGGCATCTGTACCTGCCATCATCCGGGACTTTTGTTTTCCCATCGTGCCAGCCATGGAAGGCGGGGAAATCTAAATGCCTTTATTGCCCTTCACCGCGCTTTCCCCGCTTCGTTTTTTTAGAAGCTCATGGATTCTCTGGTTGGCATCCATGATATCATTGACAGAGGTGTCATGGTTCAGAGTATCTATGATCAATGCGATGTAGTTGCTTAAATCCACATTATGATAATAAGGTCTTTCGATAATTTCCTGCGGGCAGTAGCAGAGATTTGTGGTATAGATCTGGTCAAATAAATGCTCCTCATATGCCTTGTCCAGATTTTCCATACCATTGGAAAAAAGTCCGAAGGTCGCACAGATCAGAATCTTTTTGGCTCCCCTTTTTTTGATTTCTCTGGCTACCTCCAGTGCAGTCGTTCCGGTTGCAATCATATCATCAATGATGATAATGGTTTTCCCTTCTACGGGTTTTCCCAAATATTCAAAGGAAACGACAGGGTGATTGCCGTTTTCGAGCTTAGAGTAGTCTCTGCGGCGATAGCACATCCCCATATCAACGCCCATCTGGTTGGCATAGTAAACAGCGCGCCGCATACCGCCCTCATCGGGACTTACGATGGTCAGATGTTCCGGATCTACTTTTAACTCCGGATTTTTTTCTAAAATTTCATTTATGAACTGAAAGGAGGTATAAAAATTATCAAATCCATTGTTCGGAATAGCATTCTGTACACGTTCATCGTGGGCATCAAAGGTGATGATCGTCTCTACGCCCATTGCTACCAGCTCATGAAGCGCCTGGGCACAGTCCAAAGATTCATTGATCAGGCGAAGGTGCTGCCTGCCCTCATAGAGATAGGGCATGATGACGGTGATTCTTCTGGGATGTCCGTTGCATGCCATGATAATACGTTTTAAATCATTGAAATGATCATCCGGTGACATATTCGCAGGCATACCCCCCATGGAAAACATCTCATAGTGGTTTACGGTATCTGCGATGATGAAAAGATCGGAACCACGGATGGATTCGTGAATCACGGCACGGCCCTCTCCGGTGCTTCTGCGGAGCGTATCGAAGCGGACCAGATAGTTGTCATTTTTATAGTCTGCTGTCATAAAGCTGGGCTTATCAGAGCTTTCCAGGGCTTTCTTCCGCCGCTCGATAATGCGCTTGTTGACCTTATCGCCCATTTCCTTACAGTTATTTAGTGCTACGATTTTTAAAGGTGCCAGGGGCATAGAATCTTGAAATTTTCTGCTAGACATAGGAATCTCCATTTCTTTTTTTCCTGGGAACAGTTCCTTAGGAATTGTGTACAAAGTTAGTAATATACTACTGTATTTTTCGCTTTCGGTCAATTGCTTTTTTGCTTCTTTTTTGAAGATTTTGTGAAAATGCTTTCTTTTTCCTAAAGTTTGTGGTATAACAGATAATGGTTTGATATATGTAAATTGATGTGAAATGAAGGATGGAGGGAATGATTTTGAGAAATGAAAAGAAAAGATGGTTCTATGCAGGGAAAAAAATAGGAGTGTATGCGTTATCGTTTGCGCTGATTTGCGGTTTTGTGTCCGGCTGCGGGGCGAAGGGGTCCGGTTCCGGCGGAGCGGGCAGCGAAAAAGAAGAAGCAGGTTCCGATACCTCTGATGCGAAGGAAAAGGAGGACAGTAATGCAGGGGAAGAAGAAACTCTTGGGATTCCAAATGCCGAATCGTATATTAAAACGATGGCAGATTATAAAAACATTGTGGTGAAAAAATCAGAGGTAAAAAAGGAGCTGCAGGAAAAGATAGATGAACTTCTAAAGAATGAGAATTATAAAAGCGGAGAAAGGATTACGAAAGGTAAGGTGAAGAAGGGCGATACCATCAATATTTATTATGTAGGAAAGATTGATGGGACCGCATTCGACGGAGGGAGCTGTACGGAGGAGACGAATCCGGAGGGCTATGATCTGACGATTGGCTCCGGAGCATTTATTCCGGGCTTTGAGGATTCCCTGATCGGGAAAAAGATTGGAACGACAGAGGACATTACCGTGACGTTTCCGGAGGATTACGGAAATGAGGATTTAAATGGAAAGGAAGCAGTCTTTACTGTAACGATGAACTATAAGGTCGGCGAAAAGAAGGAGTTTAATGATGCTTTTATCGCAAAAAATCTTTCGTCCCAGTACAGTTCTGTAAAGGATTATAAGGAGCAGACGACAAAGGATATCGTAAAGAGCCTGGCGATCGACAGCGTGGTTGATGGAACGGAGCTTACCGAATATCCGGAGGAGCTTTTAAAGGACACAGAGACGCAGTTTGTCACCCCGATCGAGAAATATACGTCAAGTCAGGGAATTACGATGGATGACTTTATTTCGCAGAATTATTCTTCAAAGGAGGAATATGAGAAGGATCTGAAGAAAAATGTGGAGGCACAGCTAAAGAGCCAGATCATCTACAATGCAATCGTTCAGAAGGAGAAGATAGAAATCAAGGACAGCGAGGTAAAGGAGCAGATAGACAGCTACATTTCCAGTTATGGAGCAGAGGATGAGGCGGCACTGAATAAGCAGTTCAAGGAAAGTTATGGTGGAACGGCGAAAAAGCTGATCTATGCGAATTTAGTCTATGAGAAGGCTGTGGATTTTATTGTTGAGCATACGACGCAGAAGTAGTTTGCCACAGATGGGAATGGAAGATGGGAGGAAAGGATTTTGAGTAAACCGATTGTAGCGATCGTCGGCAGGCCGAATGTTGGGAAATCAACATTATTCAATGTACTGGCAGGAAAACGGATCGCCATAGTAAAGGATACGCCGGGCGTGACCAGGGACCGAATCTATGCAGATGTGGAATGGCTGGATTTCAACTTCACGATCATGGATACGGGAGGAATCGAACCGGAAACAAACAATCAGATGTTAAGGAATATGCGCGAACAGGCCGAGATGGCGATTGAAATGGCAGATGTGGTGCTCTTTATCGTAGATGTGACCCAGGGCGTTCTGGATGCAGATTATAAAGTGGCAGATATGCTTAGAAAAGTGAAGAAAAAGGTGGTTTTAGTCGTTAATAAGGTGGATAATTTCGATAAGCTGATGCCGGATGTCTATGAATTCTATAATCTGGGAATCGGGGATCCGTATCCGGTGTCCTCCGTCGGGAAGCTGGGAATCGGAGATATGCTTGATGAAGTGACGGCACTTTTTCCGGAAAAGACAGAGGAAGAGGAGGATGACAGACCGAGAGTGGCAATCATTGGAAAACCGAATGTCGGAAAATCCTCTATCATCAATAAGCTTTTAGGGGAGAATCGTGTCATCGTGTCCGATGTGGCGGGGACGACGAGGGATGCGATCGATACTCCGGTCGTCTGGGATGGAAAGGAATATGTGTTTATCGATACGGCAGGCCTCCGCAGAAAAAATAAGATTAAAGAGGAGTTGGAGCGGTATAGTATTTTGCGAACGGTGTCTGCGGTAGAGCGGGCAGATGTCGTGGTGCTTGTGATCGATGCGACAGAGGGCGTGACCGAGCAGGATGCAAAGATTGCCGGAATCGCACATGACCGTGGCAGAGGAGTCATCATCGCTGTAAACAAATGGGATGCTATTGAAAAGGATAACGATACAGTAAAAAAATATACGGAAGATATCTGGCGCGTGCTTTCTTTTATGACATATGCGAAGATCATCTTTATCTCTGCGGAGACAGGCCAGCGCCTGCCGAAGCTTTTCGATGTGCTTGATGTGGTGATTCAGAATCAGCAGCTTCGGATCGCGACGGGCGTTTTAAATGAGATTTTAACAGAGGCGGTGGCGATGCAGCAGCCTCCTTCGGATAAGGGAAAGCGTTTGAAAATCTTTTACATGACACAGGTAGGGATCAAACCGCCGACCTTTGTGATTTTTGTGAATGATAAGAAGCTGATGCATTTTTCCTATACCAGATATTTGGAAAATAAAATCAGGGAAGCTTTTGGATTTACGGGAACGGCTTTGCGTTTTTATATTCGGGAGAGGAAGGAAAAATAGAGTCGTGAAAAAGGAAAAAGAGCAGGAGGAGAAAAATGCAGGAGACGGTATTTTATGCTTATGCGGGAGCATGCCTGGTAGTCGGCTACTTTTTCGGCTGTATTTCTACCGGTTATTTCGTAGGGAGATTTTTTCATCAGGATATACGGAGGTTAGGAAGTGGAAATGCGGGAACGACCAATGTACTGCGAAACTTTGGAAAGCTTCCGGCGCTGATTACCTTTGTCGGAGATGTGGCGAAGGCGATCGTTCCGATTTTGTTGATCCGTTTTCTCTTTCCGACGGAGCCTGTGTGGTATCTTTTAGGACTTTATTGCGGACTGGGCGCTGTGCTGGGACACAATTTTCCATTTTATCTGGGGTTTAAAGGTGGTAAGGGCATTGCAGTGACTGCTGCCGTAATCGTTTCGACTGCACATCCGATCGTCATGCCGGTCGGACTTCTGATCTTCATTCTGGTCGTGGCGGTTACCCGATACGTTTCCGTCGGTTCTCTGCTCGTTGCCTGGATCATTCCTGTCAATACCTTTCTTTTCTACAGGGGCGATCAAATGTTCTTACATATGCTTATCATAAGTCTGCTGTTTACGGTATTTGCCTATTTTCAGCATCGGCAGAACATTGTACGTCTGATTCATGGAAATGAGAATAAACTCTTTAAGACAAAGAAGGAGAAGGAGGCAGAGAAGCATGAAACGAATTAGTTTTTTAGGTGCGGGAAGCTGGGGGACTGCATTGGCTGTGATGTTAGCGAAGCATGGCCATCAGGTGATCTTATGGTCCAAGGTAAAGGAAGAGGTTTCTATGCTGCAGGAATACAGAGAGCATAAGGACAGGCTTCCGGGAGTAAAGCTGCCGGAGCTCGTGGAGGTCACGGATGATTTGGAAAAAGCATGTGATGCTCCGGATTTAGTGGTTTTTTCGGTGGCATCTCCTTTCGTTCGCAGTACGGCAAGGGAGGCATCTCCTTTGATTGGAGAAGGGCAGAAAATCGTCAATGTGGCGAAGGGAATTGAGGAAGCGTCTTTAAAAACCCTGCGGGATATCCTATTAGAGGAAATACCACAGGCAGATGTATCGGTATTATCAGGACCGAGCCATGCAGAGGAGGTTGCGGTAGATATGCCGACGACGGTAGTAGTGGGAAGTGCAGGGAAAGAGACGGCGATTTTTATCCAGGAAATTTTTATGAATGATAACTTTCGTGTATACATAAGCCCGGATATCATAGGAATCGAGCTCGGTGGCTCGGTAAAAAATGTCATCGCTTTAGCAGCCGGGATTTGTGATGGTCTGGGCTATGGAGATAATACAAAGGCAGCTCTGATTACCAGAGGAGTGGCAGAGATTACCAGACTGGGAACTGCTATGGGAGCCAGTATGGAAACCATGGGAGGGCTGTCAGGGATCGGGGACCTGATTGTTACCTGTACGAGTGAGCACAGCAGAAATCACAACGCCGGAGCTTTGATTGGAAAGGGGTATTCTTTGGAGCAGGCTCTTCAGGAGGTAAAGCAGGTCGTGGAGGGCGTTTATTCGGCAAAAGCAGTTAAGAAGCTGTCCGAAAAGTATCAGGTTTCCATGCCGATCGTGGAACAGACCTGTAAGGTGCTTTTTGAAGGGGTGACGGCACAGGAGGCTGTTCATGCCCTCTTTACGAGAGACCGCTGCAAGGAATATCCGGATCTGGGGTGGAAAAAATAAAGAGGATGGTTGTCATGTTCGTACTTATTTCTGCATATGCTTAAAAGACAGAAAGGGTTGTTTACAGTTCCTTTTGAAAGGAGTTTTGCATATGGAGCAGTTGGTATTTGAAAACATGGAACCAAAAAAACGCAGGGAGGATCGGCTGCGGGAGGCGAAAATGCTTTTTTCAGGAGATTCTTTTCCGGCTTCGGAGGGATTTTCTCCGTTTTCGCATGAGGGCTATGAGGAAATGCCGGAGGAGTTTAGAAGGAAGGAGGGGCATTTTTCGTTTTATCGTCCGCTCTTTGCATTCCTTTTATTTGTTCTTTTTGTGACAGCATTTCACTTTCAGATTTCGTTCCGGGGATTCGACAGGGAACGGATCGAGCAGGTACTATCGGATGATTCGCATTATCAGATGCTCGTAAAGCAGGCAGAGGCTGTGATTCGTTATTTGGAGCCGAAAGGAAAATAGGAGGTTTTTTTAGAAACCATGAGAAAGCTTGCACTTAGCGATGAAATATTATTACGTGTGGAAAAGCCTGCCAGATATATTGGTGGGGAAATCAATATGGTGAAAAAGGATCCTGAGAAGGTCGATATCCGGTTCTGTATGTGTTTTCCGGATGTTTATGAAATCGGGATGTCACACCTTGGGATTCAGATATTATATGATATGTTCAATCTCAGGGAGGATACCTGGTGCGAACGGGTGTATTCCCCCTGGATGGATCTGGACAGGATTATGCGGGAGGAGCATATCCCGCTGTTTGCGCTGGAGAGCCAGGATCCTGTGAGAAATTTTGACTTTTTGGGAATTACCCTGCAGTATGAGATGTGCTATACCAATATTTTGCAGATCTTGGATTTGTCCGGAATCCCTCTTTTGGCGAAGGACAGGACATCAGAAGATCCCTTTGTGATCGGAGGCGGTCCCTGTACCTATAATCCGGAACCGATTGCTGATTTTTTTGATATTTTTTATATCGGGGAAGGCGAGACGGTGTATGGGGATTTGATGGAAGTTTATAAAGCATGGAAAAAAGCCGGTGGTACCAGGGAGGATTTTTTAAAGCAGGCCGCACAGATTCCCGGACTTTATATCCCTCAGTTTTATGAGGCAGAGTATCATGAGGATGGGACATTATCCTCATTTCATCCTGTGACAGATGGTGTGCCTGAAAGGATCGTAAAGCAGGTACAGCGGGACATGTCGGATACGTACTATCCGGAAAAGCCCCTGGTCCCCTATATAAAGGTGACACAGGACCGGGTGGTTTTAGAAATTCAGAGAGGCTGCATCAGAGGATGCCGTTTCTGTCAGGCGGGAATGCTTTACCGTCCGGTGAGGCCGCGTGCCCTTTCCTTTTTAAAGCAAAGGGCAAAGGCGATGCTTGAATCTACGGGGCATGAGGAAATTACGTTAAGTTCCCTAAGCTCCAGTGATTATAAAGAGCTTGATAAGCTGGTATACTGGCTGATTGAGGAATTTCAGGGACAGGGAGTGAATATTTCCCTGCCATCCTTAAGGATTGACGCCTTTGCGCTGGATGTCATGTCAAGGGTGCAGGATATCAGAAAGAGCAGTCTTACATTTGCACCGGAGGCAGGTTCCCAGAGGATGCGGAATGTAATCAATAAGGGGCTTACGGAGGAGGAAATCTTAAAGGGGGCGATGGATGCCTTTCTTGGCGGCTGGAACCGTGTGAAGCTCTATTTTATGTTAGGACTTCCGGGTGAAACGGATGAGGACATCGAAGCGATTGCCGTGCTTTCCGATAAAATTGCCAGAGAATACTATACGATTCCGAAGGAAGAGAGAAATGGAAAGGTGAGTATCGTCAGCAGCAGCTCTATTTTTGTACCAAAGCCGTTTACCCCGTTTCAGTGGGCTCCTATGGTTTCGAAGGAGTATGCAGTGGAGAAAAGAGATTTTTTACTCAGTAAGGTAAAGAGTCAGTTAAATGCGAAAAGTATCAAGTATAACTGCCATGATGCGGATGTTTCCGAGCTGGAGGGGATTTTTGCCAGAGGGGACAGAAAACTCTGTGGTGTCATTTTACAGGCGTATCAAGAGGGATGTATTTATGATGCATGGGGCGAGTTTTTCAAATACGATATCTGGGTAAAGGCATTTCAAGAGCAGGGAGTTGATATGGACTTTTATATCAAAAGGGAACGCGGGGAGGACGAGCTGTTTCCATGGGATTTTATTGATATCGGAGTGACAAAGCGGTTTCTTTTAAGAGAATACCTAAGGTCAAAGGAAGCAGTCGTAACTCCGAACTGCAGGGAGGGCTGTTCCGGCTGTGGAGCGGCAGTATTTCAGTGTGGGGTATGTGTTTCGTAAAGGTATTTATTTCATGCGTTTACTATAAATACGGGTGCATAAAACGTGAAAGATGCTTTGCGGTGAATGAGTAGTGACATGGAGCATGAACAGATTTGAAAAACGGGAGAGGATACGAAAGGTTATGAAGGCGAGACTGAAATTTACGAAGATGGGTTCGATGCGCTTTATCGGGCATCTGGATGTCATGCGGTATTTCCAAAAAGCGTTTCGCAGGGCGGGGATTCAGGTAAGCTACAGTAAAGGATTTTCCCCGCATCAGATCATGTCATTTGCATCTCCTCTGGGGTTAGGGCTTAGTAGTGAGGGAGAGTATCTGGATCTGTCTCTCGATGAGGAGATTCCGAAGGAGGAGTTTTTACAGAGAGTAAATACACAGATGAATGAGGAGATTTCCGTAACGGATTTTCTGTATTTGGAAGAGGAGAGTAAAAGCTCGATGGCAGTGCTTGCAGCCTGTGATTATCTGGTGTATTTAAAGCCGGAATGGAGTTTGAAGCCGGAGTGGACAAGCTTTTTTTCAGAGGAAGAAAAGAGAAGGAATGCTGTCGAACGTTTTATGAAAAAGGAGCGGGTTGAAATCCTGAAAAAAACAAAACGTTCGGAAAAGCTTATGGATATCAGGGAGTATATCTATCTTTTATCAGAGGCAGAGGAGGATACGGGAAGCTTACAGGCAGACTTTACAGATGCCGGATATGAACCGCTCCTTTTTATGCAGCTTACAGCAGGCAGTGTCGTAAATATCAAACCGGAGCTTGTCTTAGAGGCAGTCTGCATGGATGAGGGAGAAGAATACGAGAGTG
Source organism: Lachnospiraceae bacterium (assembly GCA_017476305.1). GTDB lineage: Bacteria > Bacillota > Clostridia > Lachnospirales > Lachnospiraceae > Butyribacter. Next base: position 2,420 of record JAFVAA010000782.1, on the reverse strand, counting down.
CAGCCTTTCAGATTCACAGACTGGAGATGTATGGGGATCTGAATATGAAAAAGGGAGAGGTGCATACATGGAAGAGTGATCCTGTGTGTGAACTGGTGCCTCTTTCGGAGTATGGCAAAGTCGTTAAGCTCAGTAACGGAATTAAATTCCGTTACTGAGTTTAAGCTGAGTATAAATTTGATATGAAAATAAAGGAATACAAAAATTATGGAATGTAAGCTTGTGGTCACCAAAAAGGAAACGCATATTATTACGGCTGTCCTGGAGGATGGAGGGATTACGGAGCTTTTACCGGAGCCTTCCAAAAATTCCTTTTTAGGAAATATTTATGTGGGAAAGGTAAAGAATATTGTAAAAAATATTGGTGCTGCTTTTGTAGAGTTTGAAAAGGGGCAGATGGGATATCTGCCTTTAGAAAAAGCGGGAAGACCGATTCATACAGATACAGTGAAAAGGGGGGACGACAGGATTCTCATCGGGGATGAGCTTTTGGTACAGGTGGTCAGGGAGGCGGTCAAGACAAAGCCGCCTACGCTTAGCGTCAATCTGGATTTTTCCGGAAAATACCTGGTACTTGGGACAGGAAGGTCAGGAATCCATGTTTCGAAAAAAATAACGGAAAAGGCGGAGCGGGAACGGTTAAAAGAAATGTTGGAGCCGTATGCATCGGATGAATATGCACTGATCGCGCGCACGGGCAGTAAAGCTGCAAAAAAGGAAACGATGGAACGGGAGATCCTTTTTTTAAGAAAGCGGTATGAAACTCTGATTCGGACCGGAAAACATAAAACGGTTTTTAGTAAGCTGTATGAGGAAGCACCCTTATATCTGGAAACCATCAAAAACAGGACAGCAGATGGAAAAATAACGGTGGAGACGGATATTCCGGAGCTTTACGAACAGATTTCGGGATATATCAGGGAAAATCAGTGGGAGGAGGCGGCAGCTCTCTCCCTGTGGGATGAGGAGCATGGAAAGCTTTCAGCGGTCTGTCATCTGGATCGGACCTTAGAGCGGGCGCTTCGAAAAAAGGTCTGGTTAAAAAGTGGAGGGTATCTTATCATAGAGCCTACGGAAGCATTGGTGTCCATCGATGTAAATACCGGAAAAGCAGTTGGAAAGAAAAAGGATGTACAGAAACATTTTTTGAAAATCAATAAAGAGGCTGCTGTAGAAATTGCCCTTCAGCTAAAGCTTCGGAATCTTTCGGGAATCATTCTGGTGGATTTTATCGATTTGGAGGAGGCGGCGGCAAAGGAGGAGTTACTTTCCTGTTTCCGGGCAGAGTTAAAAAAGGATCCGGTACCGGTGCAGCTTGTAGATATGACAAAGCTGGGGCTTGTAGAGCTGACCAGAAAGAAGACGAGAAAGCCCTTATATGAGGAGCTTTCAGAAAATGTACGCATAGAAGAGGAGGAACAGGAGGAGACTGCCGGATGAAAGATCCTGTTTTGAGAAAATGAAAATCTATCAAAAAGAAAAAAGGAGGAATTCGGATTTGAAGCACGTACTTAACTGGAAGGATTATGTGAATGATGCGGTAAGAGCTGTAGAGGAGGGAATCGTTCTGCTGAAAAATGAAAAGGAAGTTCTTCCGCTGAAAAAGGAGGAAGAGGTGGCTGTTTTCGGGCGGATTCAGCTGCACTACTATAAAAGCGGAACAGGCTCCGGTGGAATGGTAAATGTCTCTAAGGTGACAGGAATTCCGGATGGGCTTTTGGAGGCTCAGGTACCTGTAAATGAAGAGCTTTTGGAAATTTATAAAGAATGGGATGCGAAAAATCCATATGACCTTGGGAGCGGCTGGGGAGAAGAGCCGTGGTCCCAAAAGGAAATGCCGCTTACCGATGAAATTGTGGAAAATGCCGCAAAGAGATCAAAGGCGGCAATCGTCATCATCGGCAGAACTGCGGGAGAAGACCAGGACAACCGAAACGAGGCAGGAGCTTTTCTTTTGACGTCGGAGGAAAAAGAGATGCTAAGACTTGCCAGACAGTACTTTCAAAAGGTAATCGTACTGTTAAATGTGGGAAATATCATGGATATGAGCTTTGAAGATGAATTCTCTCCGGATGCTGTCGCATATGTCTGGCAGGGCGGCATGACTGGCGGCACAGGAATTGCAAGGGTTTTGACCGGAGAAGTTTCCCCGTCCGGGAAACTGACAGATACCATTGCCTATCAGGTGGAGGATTATCCGAGTCATAAAAATTTTGGCGGGAAAAACAGTGACAGATACGCAGAGGATATTTATGTGGGCTATCGCTATTTTGAAACCTTTGCGAAAGAAAAGGTACGGTATCCGTTTGGTTTTGGGCTTAGCTACACGGATTTTACTATCGAAGTCACAAAGACAGAGCCGGGGGAAGGTGAGTGGCAGACCTCTATGTGCGTGGAGGTTACGAATACCGGGGCGAAGG
>JAFVAA010000781.1 GCA_017476305.1 Lachnospiraceae bacterium | reverse complement strand
CTCATTCTGTGCAAATAGATATCTGGTTCCTGAATCCACTTCCACATCAGCCTCTCCATCTGCAGAACTTTCTTCCTTCAACTCTTCCAAATACTCTGCCCGGCTGTTCTCTAATTCATCCCCCTCCGGATAAACCATCTGCTTTTCTCTCTCCGTATATAAAATTTCTTCCAGAGCCCTTTTCATATCTGCAGCACTTTCATAGCGTTCCTTAGGATCATAAGCACAAGCCTTTAAAACAATTTCTGCCAATCTCCCATCAGCATTACACGGCTTTGGTAATGCCTGCCCGCTAAACCGCATCATATCAGCCCTTTCTTTATCTGAAAAACTGATCTTTTCTGGTGCCGGTGGCATGAATGGCATACGGTTTCGGTTTAAAAAACGATACATCACGAGCCCTAGGGAATAAATATCTACTGTAGAATTATATTCCAAGCCCTTATAGACCTCTGGCGCAATATAGCTTTTCGTCCCCACTCTGGACAGACCGGAGGCTGTTTTTTCCAACTCCCTGGCAATCCCGAAATCCCCCAGCTTAAAATCACCTACATCAGAAATAAAAATATTTTCCGGTTTAATATCTCTGTGGATGATATTATACTTTTGGCAAATTTCCAACGCATGACAAATATCAATTCCTAATTTGATGACATCTTTCACCGTTATCGTATTTACCCGCATATAATCATACAGCGGAGTCAAAAGCTCCATACGAATAAAAATTGTCCATCCAAATTTGTCCTTTTTTTTCTGTACAAAGTGATCTTCATAACTGACGATGTTTGAATTTCCTTTCAGCTTTGACATCAGTGTAAACTCATCCACGATCCGCTTGACCATGCCATAAAAATACTCTGTGACATTTTCTTTTGACATTCCCTCATTCACAGCCATCTTTACATCGCCACTATCCTTGGGAATCTCAATCACTTTTAAAGCAGCCTGATATACATTTCCAAATTCTTCCCGCTCAATCAGGAATACTTTTCCGAAGGCACCCTCACCAATGCATTTTTTAATTGTCCACTCCCTAAATTTTTGTGCCATTTTTCTCCTATCGGTTCCTTTCCCTAAAATCTAACGCAGCCACTTTAACTATCACCTTTTGGGATAACTTCCATGGCAGATACTAATATAAGTACCTGCCACTACACGACTTCCTCTGATTACTTCACCTTGACAGAAATCACCTTTGAAACCTTGCTATAATACGCCTTTCCGTTTACTGTTACAAAGGAACTGATGCGTACATAGCATTTCTTTCCCTGCAAACCGCCCATTTCCACCTGGTATTTTTTCTTCTTCATGTTTACATCATACTGTCTTGCATTTTTAAATGCCTTATCGGTAGCGAACTCAATCCTGCAGCTCTTCACTTTTTTATCTGCCTTCCATTCGCATACCACAAGCTCTTTATACGGAGAAGTCACCTTAAATCCCTTTACTTTATCAGGAATGATAGTAATGTTTATCTTTTTACTCCCTTTTTTGTACGTATCTGTTGCACTAGTCGTTACTGTAATCTTAGCCTTTCCAAACCCCTTGATGGTGACAACACCCTTCTTTGAAACTGTTACAACCTTTTTATTGGATGACTTAAAGCTCATCTTTCCATCGCTATTCGCACCTGTCAGCTTCGGAAGGAGGTTAAATTTTTTCGTGCTGATTGTCTTTTCAATGCTGCTCTTTCCGCTAAATACTACGTCTTTTTTAGCAGCCACTACCACTTCTCCTCCT
>JAFVAA010000780.1 GCA_017476305.1 Lachnospiraceae bacterium | reverse complement strand
ACAGGAAGTCCCGGTACCGGTAAAACGACAGTAGCGAGACTGGTGGCAAAGATCTATAAGGAGCTTGGGATCCTTTCCGAAGGAAATCTGATTGAGACGGATCGTTCGGGCTTAGTGGCAGGATATGTGGGACAAACTGCGATTAAGGTCCATGAGATCGTGGAACAGGCAATCGGAGGGATTCTTTTTATAGATGAGGCGTATTCCCTGGTGAATCCGGATGTGCCGAATGATTTTGGCATGGAGGCTGTGGATACCCTTGTCAAGCTGATGGAGGATCACAGAGACAATCTGGTGATTATTGTGGCAGGCTATACCGAGGAGATGAAACGCTTTTTAAAGAGCAATACAGGTCTCATTTCCAGATTTAATAAATTTATAGATTTTCCTGATTATTCGACGGAGGAGCTGGTGGAGATCATGGAGTCTATGGCAGAGGATGCAGAGCTTACACTGGATGAGGGAGCGAAGGCTGCAGTGCTCGAAATGCTGAACAGGAAAGAGGCGGCAGAGTGGGAAGCCTTTGGAAATGCCAGAGGGATCCGCAATCTCTTTGAGAAGCTGGTGATGCACCAGGCGAACCGTCTGGTGCAGATGGAGGATCCATCAAAAGAGGATCTGGCTCTGATCCTGAGAGAAGACGTTATGGTTTGACCATAGCCCGGGAATGTGATAAAATAAACGCTAAAGCGTTTATCATGGAAGTTGCTTCGCAACTTCATTATGCCAGAAAGCATGGCAATAAATATGATACAATACTTTTTAAAATTGTGATTGAGGTGCTTATGAGAGTGATTGCAGGTTCGGCGAAAAGGAAGAGTCTGGTCTGCCCTTCGGGAAAAGACACCAGACCGACGACGGACAGGATCAAGGAAACTCTGTTTAATATGCTGCAGCCTGAAATTAGTAGTGATACCAGGTTCTTAGATCTCTTCAGCGGGAGCGGGGGGATTGGAATTGAAGCGCTAAGCAGGGGAGCGAAAAGGTGCATTTTTGTAGAAAGAGGAAGGGAGGCACTCCGCTGTATCAGGAAAAATCTGGAAAATACAGGTTTTTCAGAGAAAGCACAGGTGCTTTCGATGGATGTCATGCAGGCATTAAAGTATCTTTCGGGAAGGGAGGAGCCGTTTGATATTATCTTCTTAGATCCACCGTATGAGGCGGGCTTTGAGGATGCCGTGATTCCTTTTTTGATGTCATCTGCTCTGGTTTCTCCAAATACTCTGGTCATTTTGGAAACCTCGTCAGGAGGGATGAAAAAGGTGGAGACAGCGGATTACTATCAGTATTTGGAACGCTGTAAGAATTATAAAACAAATTGTCATCTGTTTTTTCGAAAAACGATGGGAAGCGATGGTATGTAGGAGGGAGTTATGAGAGTTGCAGTATTTCCCGGAAGCTTTGATCCAGTGACGAATGGACATTTGGATCTCATCCGGAGAGGTGCGGGTATGTTCGACAGGCTCATTATCGGAGTATTGGTAAATATCGGAAAGACTCCTCTTTTTTCTATCGAAGAAAGGGTGGACATGCTCTCTGCGCTTACGAGGGAGTTCCCTCAGATTTCCGTAAAGACTTTTGAGGGACTTTTAGTGGATTTTGTGGAAGCAGAGGGAGCGACTGTGGTATTAAGGGGACTTAGAACACCACAGGATTTTTCCTATGAGCTGCCTTTGGCACAGGCGAACTACAAGCTGAATAAGCATGCAGATACCATATTTCTGGCAACTGCACCGGAGTATTCCTACATTAGCTCCAGTGGAGTAAAGGAGATATTCCGTTTCGGTGGAGAGATACGGGAGATGGTTCCCGGGATTGTTTATGAGAGACTGATACGATTGAAATAAACCAGTGATGGTATGAAGATACCGGAGGAGGTACATATGGATAGTAAATTGGAACAGAGGATTGATGATATTTATTCATTTGTGGAAAGCTGCAAGATGCAGAGTTTTTCTTCGACGAAGGTAGTTGTTCCGAAGAATGATCTCTATGATCTTTTGGACGATCTGCGCCGCGATCTGCCGAATGAGATAAAGCGCTACCAGAAGATTTTAAATCAGAGGGAATCGATTTTGGAGGATGCCAGGAAAAAAGCGGATAACATTAAATCGGATGCTAGAGCGCAGTATGGAGCGTTGGTAGAAGAGCATGTGATCGCACAGGAAGCGACCAGGCAGGCAGAGCTCATCATTCAGCAGGCAAATGCGGAGGCAGAGAGGATCATTAGCGAAGCGAGGAAACAGGCAGATGAGATCGGAAGCGGAGCGATCTACTATACTGCAGATATGTTAAATGCAGTGGAGAAGGAGATTACCCAGGCCTATGAGAGTACCGTTAATAATTCCAAGGCATTGGAAACTGCTCTGCGCGGTCATTTAGAGATCATTGCGAAAAATAAGGCAGAATTAGGTCCAATGGTGTCACAGAGACCGGTTCAAAAAAGTAAAATGCCGGCGAAGCAGGGAAACGCACCGGGGGGACAGAACCCGGGAGAAAAGGGACAAAGGTCAGTCGAGCCGAACGGACAGAGAAGAAAGTAAGCTTTGTTTGTATTTATAGACAGATGGATGGCAGGAAAAGAGGAGCATTATGAATGAAAAAACAGATGTGGATGTAATAATTAATGGAAAAACATATACGATCAGCGGATATGAAAGCAGTGAATATTTGCAGAGGGTTGCTCTGCATATCAATGACCTGATTTCTGAATTTCAGAAGCAGGACGGTTACAGGCGTCTGGATAGTGATATGAAAACGATCTTACTTGCGATCAATCTGGGAGATGATTACTATAAAGCACAGCAGAAGATAGAGGAGATACAGGAGGAAAAGTCGGAGCTTGAAAAAGAAATTTTTGAAATGAAGCATAAAATGATGGAGATGCAGACAGAACTAAAGGAAATAAGTGAAGAAAAGGAACTTTTGGAGTTGGAAAAGACGGAATCAGAGAATAAGGTGGTTCGTTTGGAGGCAGAGCTGGAAGCGTCGAAGAATGAACGGGAAAAGCAGGAGAATTCGTCCAGGGATAAAAAACATGGAAGAAGGTAAAAGGGAAGCTGTTAGATTAAAAACGGTTTTTAATCTAACAGTTTTGTTGCTTTATAGGAAGCTCTTTTGTGTTTTCCGGGAGTGGTGTGTTCTGAGTAGGAACACCCCGGAAGCTGTGTGAGGGAGAGATGGATATGAGAAAGCCAGAGATTTTAGCACCTGCCGGTTCGATGCAGGCATTAAGGGCGGTCATAGCGGCAGGCTGTGATGCTGTTTATATGGGTGGCAGCAGGTTTGGTGCCAGAGCGTACGCGGATAATCCGGAAGGGGAGGAAATGGTCCGGGCGATACAGTATTGTCATCTGCATGGCGTAAAGCTGTATCTGACAGTCAACACGCTTTTAAAGGAGGGGGAAATTTCCGAACTCTATGATTTTTTACTGCCGTACTATGAGGCGGGGGTGGATGCGGTGCTGGTACAGGATATGGGCGTACTTTCCGCTCTGCATCAGTGGTTTCCTGATTTAAAGCTCCATGCAAGTACACAGATGACGATCACACAGGGGAGAACAGCAGAGTTTTTAAAAGACTTCGGGATTACCGGGATTGTTCCGGCGAGAGAACTGTCTCTTTCGGAGCTTCGAAAAATGAGACAGGAGACGGATACGGAGATTGAGGTTTTTGTTCATGGAGCCCTTTGTTACTGCTATTCCGGCGGTTGTCTCTTTAGCAGCATGCAGGGGGGAAGAAGCGGAAACCGGGGGAGATGCGCACAGCCCTGCAGACAGCGTTACCGTATGGAGGGAACTGGAAAAGAGGGATATTTTTTAAGTCCGAAGGAGCTTTGTGCCCTTTCTCACTTAGATGAGCTGGTGAGACTGGGAGTGGATTCCTT
>JAFVAA010000779.1 GCA_017476305.1 Lachnospiraceae bacterium | reverse complement strand
GAAAACAGCTTTGATCCTGCGGAATTTGACATTACGGATTTTGTGGTATCCGGTGAAAATAAGCTGGCAGTACAGGTGTTTAAGTGGACGAGCGGAAGCTGGTGTGAGGATCAGGATTTCTTTCGTTTTTCCGGGATTTTCCGGTCGGTGTATATTTACTATGTGCCGGAGGTTCATCTGGAGGATATTAGAATCCGGACACTTTTAGATGATGCGTATCAGGATGCCGTTCTGGAGGTGGACACCATCTTTAGTGCTGCGGGAAAGCTTCACCTTTCTTTGGCAGATCCTGCAGAAAACGGAAAGGTGATGTATGATTCGGAAGTATTTGAGATTAAAAAAGCTCCGTTTTCTATTTTGGCGAAATCTCCTGTGATGAAAGGGCTAAGGCTCTGGAGTGCAGAAAAGCCGAATCTCTATGCCCTGACTGTAGAGGTGTTTGACACGGAGGGTGTTCTGGTGGAAACATTCACGCAGAACGTAGGTTTCAGGCGGTTTGAAATGAAGGACGGTATCATGTGCATCAACGGAAAGCGCATTGTTTTTAAGGGCGTAAACCGCCATGAGTTTTCTTCAAAAACAGGGCGTACCGTATCGGATGAGGAAATTTTGCAGGATATCGTTACCATGAAGCAGAATAACATCAATGCGATCCGGACCAGTCACTATCCGGATGATGTGAGGATTTATGATCTGTGCGACAAATACGGAATTTATCTGATTGCGGAGAATAATATGGAAACGCATGGAACATGGCTTTTGATTGAGAATCCGACAGAGCATATCGACCGGGTGATTCCGGGAGATAACGAAATCTGGGAGCCACTTTTACTGGACAGGGTGAATTCCTGCTACCAGCGGGATAAAAATCATCCGTCTATTCTGATCTGGTCCTGTGGAAACGAATCCTTTGGCGGTTCCGTGATTCAGAAGATGACGGATCTGTTTCACCGTTTGGATCCGGATCGTCTGGTGCACTATGAGGGAATTTTTAATGACAGACGTTACCCGGATACGAGTGATATGGAAAGTCAGATGTACCCGCCGGTAACGAATATAGAAGCCTTTTTAAGGGAGCATAAAGAAAAGCCGTTTATCTGCTGCGAATATACCCATGCGATGGGAAATTCCTGTGGGGCGATGCATAAATATACAGACCTTTCGGACAGAGAGCCGCGATATCAGGGAGGCTTTATCTGGGATTATATCGACCAGTCCCTGGATGCGAAAAACCGCTATGGAGAGACGTATCAGGCATATGGCGGGGACTTTGGGGACCGGCCGACGAACTATAATTTCAGTGGAAATGGAATTGTATATGGAGATGACAGGAAACCTTCACCGAAAATGCAGGAGGTAAAGTTCAATTATCAGAATATTTCTGTTTACGTCGAGGATGGAAAGCTTTTTATAAAAAATAAAAATCTTTTCACGAATACAAATGCCTATGACTGTGTCGCAGAGTGGGCTTTGGATGGAGCGGTTTTAGATGCGCAGAAAATAGAAACGGATGTACCGCCTCTGTCAGAAGGGGAGTATGCGCTGCCGTTTTACGGGAAAGAGGAAGCTCCCGGAGAGTATACGATTACGATTTCCTTTCGGATGAAGGGGAAGACTCTGTGGTGCGAGGCAGGACATGAGGTGGCTTTCGGACAGTATGTTTATACGCACGAGGCAGGAGATTCTCTGGAGAAAGGTGTGGAGAAGAAGAAAGCTCCTTTACAGATCATACAGGGTTCCGAAAATCTGGGAGTAAAGGGAGAGGATTTCGAACTGCTTTTCTCCGGTGTGGAGGGAGGACTGGTTTCCTACCGCTATAAAGGAAAGGAGCTTTTAGGCGCGGTTCCCAGACCAAATTTCTGGCGTGCACCTACGGATAATGACAGGGGAGCAGGCTTGGAAAAGTACTATGCACAGTGGAAGCTGGCCAGTCTTTATCAGGAGCATCGTACAGAAGAATATATGAAAAACAGAGGTCCGGAAATGGAAATGCGGGAGGATGGTTCCTTTTTTATCCGGCTGAAGTATCTTCTTATGACATCGCCGGCATCGAATGTGGATGTGAGTTACCTGATCAGACCGGATGGAAAGGTGACGATGGAAATGGATTATGAGCCGGTAAAGGAGCTTCACGATATGCCGGAGTTTGGCCTCCTCTTTACCATGGATGCCTCCTTTGACCGGATCGAATGGTACGGGTTAGGACCGGAGGAGACCTATGCAGACAGGAAATGTGGCGGAAGATTAGGAATTTTCCAGAATAAAGTGGCAGATAACATGGCAAGATATCTAAAGCCGCAGGAGTGTGGAAATAAGGAGAATGTCCGCTGGCTGAAGGTGATGGATGAGGACGGAAGAGGACTGATTTTTACAGCTGACAGGATGAGTGCGTCTGCACTTCCGTATACACCGCATGAGATGGAGATAGCAAAGCATTCGTATGAGCTGCCGAAAGTTTTCCATACTATCGTCCGCGTGTCAAAGGCACAGATGGGAGTGGGCGGCGATGACAGCTGGGGAGCGAAGGTGCATCCGGAGTATCTGCTTGATGTGTCGGAGCCACTGCATTTTACGGTTTCCTTTCAGGGGATAGAGGATTAAAGAACGATGTTTGGATTACCGGTAAATACGTTTGCCGGATCATAAAAATAACAAAAATCTGCTTCAAGGATGCTGTAAAACCGGCATCCTTGAAGCAGATTTTCTTAGCTTTTCGAACTGTTTTTCGGATAACCATTTCCCTGCAGATCGGTCGTTTCGCTCAGTTCTCTGTTTTTTCCTTTTTGCGTATGCTCCGGACGGCTTGACTCCCATACTCCCTGTG
>JAFVAA010000778.1 GCA_017476305.1 Lachnospiraceae bacterium | reverse complement strand
GTAACACCCTTGCTGTCTGTTTTTACAGTCTGAATGTCAATCGCAAAATCAGCTGATGATGTGAAGTCTGTGCCAATATAAAGATCCTTCTTCGCACTCAGAAGCTTTGCCGTATCTAAAGAAACTCCTTCAGCAACAGCCTTTGTAACCTTGGTATTATCGCCATAAACTGTTCCCTTTACAATCTTATACTTCTGTCCCGCCTTTATCGTAAACTTGCCAGTCTCATAGTCAACCGTTAACTTCGGAGCATTTCCAAGCTTTGTAACACTTACCTTCTTTGCAGCACTCTGTCTGGCTCCGAGCGTCGTAATGCACTTAACCTTAACCCCGTCTACCTGAACTTCCTTATACTTCGTGCTAGCATTTACTTCTACCAAAGGATGCTCAACAGTACCCGCCTGCTCAGCAGGAGTAACTGCAGTCACAGTATCCGTTCCCTTCTCACGAACATATAAGCTGGCACCGTTCACCTGGAAATCCTTTATATCTGCTACCGTATAAGTCCCAGGCGTACCACTCACTTCGGAAAGTGCTTTTTCCTCACCGTTTTCTGTATAGGCAACCAATTTCGTACTAGTATAATCACCCGCTGCATCCTTTACCGTAATCTTCCCTGCACCTAAATCACCATTCACGTACTTTACAGTTTTCAGCACACTCGCTGCTGGAATCTTCACCAGCACTGCTTCGGAATCCTTATCAAAATCCGCTTTCACCAAAAGCCACTTATCCTTTCCGACCGCATACTTGGAAAGATCCACAACAGCCGTTCCATTATTGGCAGTATAATACTCCCATGTAGCTACCGTAGCCTTTGCAATCGTCTTTCCCTCATCTGTGTTATCCCGCTTCGCAAACTTAGGCTCACCTACAAAAATTGTACTTGCCGGCTTCGTAATATCGTCAACTTTACCTACAGCCTTCAACGTGAGACTATCTCCCTTTTGCGTTGCTTCCCACGATGTAGTATACCCATTCGCAGCATCTGCATCATTTGCATTCACACCGAAGCCTACAGCCAAAGCTGCACTCAGTGCTAACGCACCATAAACCAATTTTCTCATACTTACTACCTCCTTGTAATAAAATCATTTTCCTTAAAGTTTCTGTTCACAGCCAGGGAACGAATCAACCCTTCATCATTCCTTTACTTATGCTATAACTTTACCTATGATAATAACCTTTTTTACATGCATTTGTCAAGTTCTTTTCAGAATTATGAACATTTTGCTCTTTTCTGTAACAACTTTCCAATGAACCTCCTACTATCCCAGGTAAAACTATCCGCATCTTCCTCGTCTGTAAGCTTTCTGCCGTCTTACTCCAAAACGGAATCTCTTTCGTGTAGAGCTTTGACCTCTATGAAGCCTGTTTTCTCCGGAACTTGATTCCTTTGGAAGATAATTTCTATGAAATTCATTTCATTTGAAATTCACTTTCATTCGAAATTCACTCCTATGGAATACGATCCCTCTGGAGTCATTCTGTCCCCCTTACCGTGACAAAAGAACTCTTCTTTTGAAACATCTGCTCTCCCTGACACAAAACCTTCCATCCTTTTCAAGTCTCATGACACCTTGCAGATTGCTCTTGTAATATATATCGGCGTTTTTTTCCCTCACTTAACATCTGACTACTTTTTTTTAATAATTTTTTATTTTCCGCGTCATCCTTACCGCATCGCACCCCTATGAGACCTTTGTCACGGCTTTTCACTCCCCGCCACTTTTTGAATAGCTGTCCATAAGCCCCCGCAGAATATGGGTGATATCCGGACATGATCCCGTCTTGCGATAAGCGGTGCCGGATAAATATCCTTTCGTATGGACGGCGTATACTCCTCCCTTTATTTTCTTTATAAATAAAAGACAGAAAAACCTTTATTTTCAACGACTCTCCAATATACAAAGAGCAGACAACATCACAAATGCTCTC
>JAFVAA010000777.1 GCA_017476305.1 Lachnospiraceae bacterium | reverse complement strand
CCGCCGATCAAAAGCTTTTTCGAAAGCTTTCCCTGTATTTCTTCCAGCATGAAAAAGAGTCCGGCGAGTGGTGCATTAAAGGTAGCGGCAAGTCCTGCGGCAGCTCCACAGGAAAGGAGAAAGAGTTCATTTTCCCGGTCATGTTTTCGAAGCTTCGCATAACCTTTTGCCATCATGGCACCTAACTGTACGGAAGGACCGGTCCTGCCGAGAGATAGTCCTCCTAAAATACCAAGAGTACCACAGATAAATTTCGTGATCAAGGTACGATGCCATGGAGCTTCCAGATAATCTCCGGTTTCTGCCATGACCTGAGGGACACCGGACCCCCCGGCGAAGCCTTCCCACTTTACGAGCCGCATGACGATGATGCCCATCAGGGCTAATACTGCAAACCATAGGATTCCCCCAAGCATATGTCCTTTTATGCGTGAGAGGATGGAATAAAGTCCCTTTTCTGCATAGGTCAGACTATATCGGTAGCAGACAGAAACGAGTCCGGCGAGCCCTCCGGCAAGGCACGCTTCTAAAATCAAAGATAGTTCCCTGGCTCTGGGAAGGGTAGAATGATTTATTTTTTTGCTCATAATTATGTACGCTCTCCTGCTTTGTTATTTTATATCTTATTTCTAATAATTTTGCTTCCAACATCATTCATTATACAGGAAATGCTTACGGTATGGCAAGTGGTTTGGGTTAAATTCGCTAAACGGTTGAAGAATGAGGAAAGATATGCTAAAATAAAGCCGTAAACGGCTTTATCATGGAAGTTGCTTCGCAACTTCGGGATGTCCAACAAACCTTCGGTTTGTAATAAACGTGGACATTTTTCTGATAAAATCCAAATATTCACATGAATTGGAAAAAAGCATAGTATACTAAATGGAGAGGATGGTTTTTTGTTTATGAAGGACTCGTTTCAAAAAAAGCTGCTCCTTGCGGGAACATTGTTCCTCGTGGCAGTGACGATTATTTTTCTGCAGGGACTTTCAAATGTTAATGTATCAGAAGGCAAAAATGAGGAGAAAATAAGTCTGAGTGCCAGCTATATAGTGACGAACGGGCAGGCACTTGTAAAGGTGCAGGCAGTCTCAGAACATGGGCTAAAGGAGTTACGTTATCAAAAAGGAAATGTGACATCTACAGCAAACAGTAAATGGAAAAGTGCAGAAAAGATTACCGGGAAGCAGTTTTCAGCCCGGAAGAAAGGGACCTACTCCATTCGTGCTGTAGATGAGGCAGGGAATAAAAAGGTCTGTAAGCTGTCCGTGGCACTGGAGTTGAAGGCTGTCTGGATATATTTTGATGAATTCTATAAGAAAGCAGCCAGCTATTCGAAATGGAAAAGTTTTATAAACAGTACATATACTACATGTAAGAACAATCACATAAACGCTGTGTTTTTGCAGGTACGGCCATTTGCAGATGCCATGTATCCTTCGGATTACTATCCGTGGTCCAGATATGCGACGGGAACACCTGGAAAGGATCCGGGATTTGATCCCCTTGCATATGCGGTAAAAGCAGCACATGAAAATGGAATTGCCATCCATGCGTGGATCAATCCTTATCGTATTACTGTGGCATCGATGAAAAAATCCATGATTCCAAAGGGTTCGATTGCACGAAAATGGATCGATGCGAAAAGCAGAAATGTCATCAAATACGCAGGAGCCTATTATTTTAATCCGTCAAAGCAGGCAGTCAGAGATCTGGTGGCAAATGGCGTAAGGGAAATGGTAGAAAACTATGATTTGGACGGAATCCATATGGATGATTATTTTTATCCGACACTGGGAACTGCAAATTTCAAAAAGTTTGATTATAAAGAGTATAAAAAGAGCGATACGGATCTGTCCTTAGTCGCATGGCGCAGGGAAAATGTGAATAAAATGGTCAGACAGCTCTATAAAACAGTAAAAAGCATCGATAAAACCTGTCTGTTCGGCATCAGCCCGGCAGGAAATTTAAGTAATCTTTATTCGAACTATGCGTATTACAGTGATGTAAAAAAGTGGATGGGTACCACAGGGTATGTGGATTATATCTGTCCACAGCTCTATTGGTCTTTTAAACAAAAGGTGGCACCGTATAAAAAGTTTTTAGGAAACTGGGTGAGCATCAAACGTCATGAATCTGTCGATATGTATATAGGCTTAGGTGCTTACCGTGCCGGGATTTCGAAGGCAGAAGCAAAGAAGATTTATGATATGGAGTGGTCGCAGAGCAATACGGTTCTGAAAAGGCAGGTGCTTTATGCCAGAAAAACAAAACAGGTAGATGGATTTGTTCTATTCTCCTACAGCAGCTTAAAGAGCAAAAAGGCAAAAAAAGAAATCAAAAATCTGAAGTCGGTGTTTTAGTGACTGATATGAAAAATAGGATTCATTAGTGATGGAATGGAGGGGATTTATGGAAAAACAGAAGAGTTTTACGAATTTACGTTCACTTTTAAATGCACTTGCAAGAGCGATGAATCTGATCAACCCGGATATGGAAAACCATCATGAACAGACGGCATATCTGGCATATCTGATTGCCAGGGAATTAAAGTTCAGTGAGAGAGATGTGGAACGGACGATTTGCGCATCTCTCCTTCATGATATTGGTTCCATCATGTTCGAAAAGCAGTGTACGGTGGCTGAAATCGAGCACAATGCAGAGACGATAGCAAAATTAGGCGCAGCAATGCTCCGGGATGTAGAGCTTATGGGCACGATTGCAGATATTATCGAGCACTGCCAAAGCAGCTGGTCAGAGTGTACCGATCATACTACCGGGCAGTGCTATGTGGGTGCCAGAATTGCTTCCGTGATTCATCTGGCAGATACGGTTTCTCTGATTGTACAGAAAACTCAGCCGATTCTAAATCAGGCGAAAAAAATCTGTGATGTGATAGAGCAGGGGAAGGGAACGGAGTTTTCCGAGGAATCGGTGGAAGCTTTCCTAAGACTGTCAAAATATGAGTTTATCTGGTTTGATCTGGTCTATAATCCTTCTTTTTTACTGGAGTTTTTTACAGGAGATATCCGTCCGCTTTCCTTAGAGCAGACGGTGGAGATTACGAAGGTGATGTCAAGGATCATTGATTACAGGAGTTCCTTTACGGCAATGCATTCTGCAGGGGTGGCGGCTTCTGCGGTGACATTGGCACGTCTCTCCGGGATGGACGAGGAGGACTGCATGAAGATGTGGATCGCAGGCTATCTGCACGATGTCGGGAAGTTAAAGGTTCCTTCTTCCATTTTAGAGAAGCCGGGAAAGCTGACGGATGAGGAGTTCAATGTCATAAAGGAGCATCCGTATAATACCCGACTGATTTTAATGGGGGTGGATGGGTTTGAGCAAATTGCGAATTGGGCCGGATTCCATCATGAAAAGCTGAATGGGAGGGGGTATCCATTCCATTATGACAGAAGCCAGTTGGACGAGAAAGCCAAAATGATGGCTGTGGCAGATATTTTCTCTGCACTGACTGAGGAGCGTCCTTACCGTGCAGGGATGAAAAAGGAACTGGTCTATAAGATTATGAAGGAAAATGTGGCTTCGGAAGCCATCTGCGGACATATTGTGGATCTTTTATTTGACCACTATGAGGAAGTCGATGAAATCAGATATACGGTTTCTAGAGAGGCAGGAAATCGGTACTTCGATTCGCTGGAGGGCGGTGCGATGGCAGGATAGAAAAACAAAGACGAACCCTTGACGGGTTCGTCTGCATTTCACTTTAGTGGAGCTGGCGGGAATCGAACCCGCGTCCGAACTCAGATCCCATGTACTTCTACTGTCATAGTTTATGCTTTGACATTCCCTCCGGAAACCGCCCATAAACAGGCTGTTCCCTTTAGTAGCTTCATGAATTTTCTGCCTCCGCAAAGCTTAAGAAGCAGAGTTTCCCGCGGGTATGACACCGCTGATCCTAATGGCGGGGCACTAGGGGCGATGCGCTGCGATTAGGCAGCGAGTGCTAAATTATCTTCAGCGTTTAAATTTAAATTCGAACTTTTTACGTGGTGTCCGACCACGGACAGCTTCTCCATCTTCAGTGAGCCCGTCGAAACCAGTACAACCCCGGGGTGTACATGGCGTATAAGCATTTGAAATTCGAAGCTTATACAACGACTGAAGTTAGGTTTATATCTTAACAATTTTTTTTCCATTTGTCAATATTGAATTTTTTACCATTATGTGGGGAGGTATT
>JAFVAA010000776.1 GCA_017476305.1 Lachnospiraceae bacterium | reverse complement strand
GGCTGGATATTCAGATAGGATATACTCTCTACCATTTTCGTACTCCTTTCGGAACTTCACATATATTATAGAAACCTGTGATTTCTATACCAAAGTGTAGTATAGCACAGATCAAAAAAATACGCAACTTCTAATTCTTACCTCCTTTTTTCATAAGAATGCTACATTTTACACGGCAGTGGCATTTCATTTAAAATCTTGACAGGACACTGCACTCTGTATACTTGTTGGCTAAAAATGCCACTGCCGTATGAAGTCTAACAGAAGAATCCGAAATCAGTTAAAAAAGCACCGAAAAAAGTGCGAAAATTCACAGAATTATAGCAAACATCATCTTGCCAAATAAAATTTACCGTAGTAAAATATGAGGGAAATACATAGGATATGTATTTTCAAAGTGTGCATAGATGAGACCGGGAATATCATCACTGTAATGCGATGACATAATACAATTTGCTTAGAAGGGAGATTACAGAATGAAAAGCACAGGAATCATAAGGAGGCTCGACGATCTCGGACGGATTACCATACCAATCGAGTTACGTCGTTCATTGGGAATTATAGACAGAGATTCGATTGAAATCATAGCAGATGATGATCAGATCATCTTGAAAAAATATAATTCAGAAGATATTTTTACCGGGGAAACAGAAGATCTGATCGATTATCACGGCAAACTGGTTTCCAGAAAATCAATCATCGAAATGGCAAAAATTGCCGGTATCATTCCCAAATAATGAAATGGAAAAGGATGCAGCATATGAATGAATTGATTGAAAAATTGGCAAAATTAGTGGAAAAAAGCAAAAATATTGTTTTCTTCGGTGGAGCCGGTGTAAGTACCGAAAGTGGTATTCCTGATTTTAGAAGTGTAGATGGTCTTTATCATCAAAAATATGCATATCCGCCGGAAACAATACTCAGCCACACTTTTTTCCTACAAAAGACGGAAGAATTTTTTGATTTTTATCGTGATAAAATGATATACCTGGATGCCAAACCCAATATCACGCATAATAAGCTTGCAGAATGGGAAAAAAGCGGAAAGCTTTCCGGAATTGTAACGCAGAATATCGATGGACTCCATCAAATGGCAGGAAATGAAAAGGTATTTGAACTGCATGGTTCTATTCATAGGAATTATTGTATGAAATGTCACAAATTTCACACTCTGGAAGAGGTCAGAAGGAGTACCGGAATTCCATTGTGTGAATGTGGTGGAATTATCAAACCCGATGTGGTTTTATATGAGGAAGGCTTAGACAGCGGGACGATCGATCAGGCGGTACGCGCAATTTCTTCTGCGGATCTGATGATAGTGGGAGGCACCTCTTTATCCGTCTATCCGGCTGCCGGTATGCTCCGGTACTACCAGGGGGAAAATCTGGTATTGATCAATAAATCTCCGACTCCATTTGATAAAAATGCCGATTTGTGTATCCAAATGGGACTTGGTGAGGTATTTTCAGAACTTCCTTAAAACAAAACATTACGGAAACCTGCGCAGATGGCAAAAGACCAGACTCCTGTGCAGGTTTCTTTATGCTCTGTTTATTTTGAAATGGTAAAATAATTGCCTAAGTGATTTTTTTTATCAAAAATATAATTATAAATAATACCCTCATAGGTATGTAAAAGTTTCCCTGTCTTCCCGCTCCCGCCAGCTTCAGTCTCATTATCCTCATCCGTATAGTGAAAAAGCTTTCCTTCTGAATCATAACACCCCGAAGCACTAATAACCGGAACCTTTTTGCGAAGCTCAGACAGATATCTGTTAAAAGGAGTAAGCCTTAATCCCGCCGTCTGTAAAAGAATCGTGGACAGATAATTGATCGATGTCCCCTCGATCGTCTGCTCGGGAATATCAAAATTTGCCCAGATCAAAAAAGGAACCTTATGCTTTTCCATCACCTGCTCCTCCGAAAACAATCCGGGTACCTTTCCCATGATTTCTTTATAAAAGCTGTCTGCCAAATGCGGCTGATGATCTCCAAACAAAAGAATCATCGTCGGCTCTGAAACCCCCGAAAAATAGGTAATTAACTGCTCCAGTGCCTGATCCGACATATGCATGAGAGACAGATACTGCTCCGCAGCAAAATCTGCCTTAAAATTCTTCACATGAACCGGCTCTTTAAAAACATATGCCCTGTCATCATATGCATTATGATTCTGCATCGTTACATTAAATACACAGAGAGAAGTCCCCGGTTTCTTTTTCTCAAACAGCTCCTCGATTTTTTCATAGTCCTCTGCATCGCCGATATAATCCCGTACCAGATCTTCTCCGGAAAAATCGGAAAGGGAAAGAAACTTTTCAAAACCAAGCAGCGGATACACCCGGTTTCTGTTATAACCGGACGGACGATATGGATGAATCGCGACCGGTTCTTCATATCCCTGGCTTTTCAAATTCCAGATCAAAGACGGCATATCCTCCTCTATGTATTGCAGATACGGACTTCCCGGAAGAAACAGCTTCGAGCAGCCGGTCAAAAATTCAAATTCGGAATTTGCCGTATAACCTCCATAGACGGAAGAATACGCTGTTCCCTTAATCGTATTTTCCGTCAGACTATCATAGAACGACATCACCTCCGGCTCCGTCTCCAGAGTCCCCAAATCCCGTAGATCGGAATAGGATTCGTTCATAATCATAATCAGATTCGGATGGTTTTCTGTCGGCTCCTTCGAACCCCTGACCGCTTCCAGCGGTTCCTCATACTTTGAAAGCTCTTCGTCTACCGCTTTAGCAGAATATCCGATGGGCTCCTCCATCGTTTCCTTTCCCGCATTGGAAAGAAAATACAGAAGATATCCATAGTCACGCATTCCGATGCTATGATCCCAGCTAAGAGAACTAACTCCTCTAAAAAATGTGGGATCAAAATTAATCCAGAAAAAAAACAATACGCTGATAAGCATTGCTCCCAATGAGAGCAGAAGATACCTCCCATCCGGATATTTATGCTTCCTTTTTGGTAAGCCAAAACAGGTGACGAAAAACAGCAGGGCAGAAAAAAGCAGAAGAAGCATTAGAAAAGCAGAAATATCATAGTGATATCCGCCCGCCACACCTGCCGCCGTCTTTATTGCATGGAAATCCATGAAAACAATCCCGTAACCACGAAAACGAATGATAAAATAATTCGCAATCCCTATGAGGAAAAAAAAGGCCTCTGACAAAAAAAGTGCCGGCCTTAACGCATGAAAAATTCCTGTCAGAAACAGATTAACCCCTGCGATCAGCAGCACATTTTTTAAAAGGAGAGCGAAGGAATACCCCACACTCTCCGGATTGATAAAAAGTTCTAAAAGAAAAAACTGTAAAAAGGAAACTACTATAAAAAATACGATTTGGTAAAAAACATTCTGACGAAGTGTCTGGTACACCTCCCCTGCCGAATGTAAAAAACTTTTTTTCTTCAAATCATCCGTATCTAAGCTTTCCCTTATCATCTCATGTCACCTCAAAAGGTCTTACTGAAAGAAATCCCACAGACTTCCGAAGCTGTCATCGTCATAGCCCCGATCGTCATTTCCGTTTCCGCTGTCGTTATTTCCTCTATTTTCATTATTGTTTTGCTCAGAGCCATCTCCTGAATTATCCGTAAGACCATCGGTCGAGGATTGCCCCTGCAGCTTCACCTTCACCTTCTGCTCTTTATATTCTCCATCCGAGCTTCTCTGGAAGGTAATCTCCACCTCTGTTCCTACACGATAGCTGTTTATCTTTTCCTTCAGGCTTTCCATCGTAGTCACCTGCATATTATTCACTGCAGTAATGATATCGTTTGCCTTGATTCCCGCCAAATCAGCTGCACCACCTTTGGAAACCTCTTTCACATAGACACCGATCGGTACATTGTACATGGCAGCAGCTTCTGAAACGGTAGTTCCTGAAATTCCCAGATACCCCTTCTCATCATCCGCTAAAATCTCACGCTTCATCAGATCATCTATAATCGGTGTCGCTACTGAAATCGGAATCGCATAACCAACCCCTTCGACCGATGAACTGGCAATCTTTGCAGAGTTGATCCCGATGACCTGTCCCTGCATATTGATTAATGCTCCACCACTGTTTCCAGGGTTGATGGCAGCATCTGTCTGAAGGGCTTTGATCTTATTTCCTGCAGCACCATTTTCGGATTCCTCCGTAATCTCACGATCCTTCGCACTGATATAGCCAACCGTCACAGACTGGCCATATCCCAGTGCATTTCCTATCGCCACCACCATTTCACCGACCTTTGCTGTTTCTGAATTTCCCAGATCAGCTACCCGGATTTCCTCAGTCGTAGTTTTTTTCACCTTCGACATATTCACTGCCACGACCGCTAAATCATTCGCAGCATCAGAACCCTTCTCAAAAGCCTCGTAGATTTCCCCGTCTATGAACTGCACGGAAATCGTCTTCGCCCCTTCGATCACATGATTGTTCGTGGCAATCAAAAGCTCTTTTTCATTCTGCCCCACGATAAAGCCCGGTCCCGCGCTTGTGGTATCCTGTCCTGCATAATACTGCCCGAACAGATCGTAGTAGTCTGTCCCCTTCGTGGTACTGGTTATGGCAACGATAGCCGGCATCATCTGCTCTACGATTGCGGAGACATCCGTGGTTCCCGGCTGGACAGGTACAGTACCATCTGCCACAGAGCTCTGCTCTTCTTTCACACTGCTTTTTTCATCCTCCGTCGTTTTCTTTATCACCTCATTACCGGTGGCCATATCACTGGTCTGCGTTCCGTAATTTTCTCTATAAACGTAATTCACACCGATAAAGCAGAGGCTTGCCACGACTCCGAATACGACTGCACAGGCGGCCGTAATCGCCAGCTTTTTGCCAAAGGAGGATTCCTTTTTCTTCTTTTTCCGGGATGACGAACCATTACTGCTATAGCTGCTTCCAAAATAAGATGCATTCGTATATTCCTGATCTGCCTCCGGAACCGTCCCGGTATGATATTCCGATGTACGATTCATTTCCTGCTGTTTTTCAGCATCCGAAGATGAGAAACCATTTTGATAAGGATCACTACCTGTCCCTTCCGGCTTTTCTGCATAGTAATCACCACTATGGGTGCTCTCGCCGCCGCCATTTTTGTAGGAAAAGCTATACGTACTCTGCTCCGGTTTCTGATATTCCCCGGCAATATGGTTTCCATATTCTCCTGTATACCCCACGCTCTGTACCTGTTCATCAGGGCTTTCCCTTCCAGGCACCTCCTGCCCGAAAACAGATTCCATATCCCTGGCCTGACTCTGTGCCTGTACTTCCTGACTTCCGGCTGCTGACTCTGCCGAGTCAGATTCCTCTGCCGGTATCATGTTTTGTCCTTCCTGCTGTTCTTCCATCTTTACCCTCCCATTTCACAATCGTAATCTCTTTCTTTACGAATATCTTTTCTTTTTTTTCGCAATATATACATACATAGGAACTGTTATGCGATTAACGGTAACATCCTTTATTATAATAGAATTTCCCTCTGATGTCGATAGCTTTTCTGCGCAGCACCGGAAAGTTTTTCGTCAGGAAATTTGCATGATGCACAGCTCCTGAACGGGTACAAAATAAGATTATCAAAAAAATGTGTAAAACCTGTGAACTTCATCACAAACTTTGAAAACGCACTGATTTTCAAAAATAAATACGGATTTATCCGCAATCGTTACACTTCACACCACTTGACAACCGAAAAACAATGGTGTAATATCTAAAAAAATTTTGATTTTACACGAAGCTTTACATTTTTAAGGTGAAAGGAAGATACTGTATGGACAACAAAGGTAGTCTCTTTCATGACATCGCTATAAGAATTGTACTTTTGATCAATATATTGTTACTGACGATTCCATTTATCGTCGCCTGGTATTCCTGCTATGCCGATCTCCTGTTTATTAAATTTGAAAGGAGAGGACATTGGCTTGTTATTTTGCTGTTCGTTTTTCTTTATCTGGTCATCGGCAGGATCTATGATGCTTTTAAAATGTCATACATCGGTATTACGGAAATGGTTTACAGCCAAATGCTTTCCTGCTTTGAAGTCGATGTGATCATGTATGTGGTCGCATATCTTTTGATCCGGTATATGCCCGATCCCCTGCCCTTTGTCGCTGTATTTGCGGCACAATCGCTGTTTTCTCTCCTATGGAGCTTTTTATCACGAAAATGGTACTTTTTTACCTTTCCTGCGAATAAAACAGTCATTGTATGGGACATGCGGCAGGATATTTCCTATTTGATCGATAAATATGATCTGGGACAGAAGTACAAAGTGACGGCTACTGCCTCCGTGGATGAATGTATTGCCGATCTGGGCATGCTCAATGATGCGGATACCGTCTTTTTAGTTGGTATCCACAGCCATGACCGCAACATCATCGTAAAATACTGTTTAATGCATAATATTAATGCATTTCTGATACCGAGAGTAGGAGATCTTATCATTTCAGGCAGTAAACAGAGCCATATGTTCCATCTTCTCATGCTGAAGGTAGAACGCTTTCACCCCCTGTTTGAATATGCTATCATCAAAAGACTTTCTGATATCATTCTTTCTCTGCTGGGAGTCATTATCTTCTCTCCTGTCATGCTCATTACCGCTATCTGTATCAAAATCGAAGATTCCGGACCGGTAATCTATAAACAATGCCGCCTGACCAAGGATGGAAAAAAATTCAATATTTTAAAATTCCGCAGCATGAAAATAGATGCAGAGAAGGATGGTGTCGCCAGACTATCTACAGGGGAAAATGATGACCGGATCACAAAGGTGGGAAAGTTTATCAGGAAGGTCCGTATCGATGAATTGCCCCAGGTATTCAATGTCTTAAAGGGAGATCTCTCCATCGTGGGACCAAGAGCGGAACGACCGGAAATCGCACAGATCTACGAAAAGGAGCTGCCGGAATTTGCCCTGAGACTTCAGGCAAAGGCAGGGCTGACGGGATATGCACAGGTATACGGCAAATACAATACCACTCCCTATGATAAGCTTTTAATGGATCTGATGTATATATCCAACGCAAATATTTTTATCGATCTAAGGATCATCTTTGCGACAGTAAAAATTCTCTTTATGCCGGAAAGCACAGAGGGTATCGAGGATGGAGCCATAAATGCCATGGAAATGGTTCCTGAGCAAAATAAAACGAATCAACAGAATCAAGAATAAAAACGCATTTCCTTTTTGGAGATTTTCCTGAAAGGAAATGCGGGACGCGGGCAGGTGAGCGGGAAACAGTATGAAAAAAGTATTGGTATTGATGTCGACCTATAATGGTTCAAGCTTTATTGAAAAGCAGATCTGCAGTATCCTGGATCAAAAAACGGATCATGAAATATATTTACACATTCGGGATGATGGTTCTACAGATGATACGTGCCGGATCATTAAACGGCTCTCCTCACAATATCCCGAAAGAATATCACTAAAGGAAGCAAAAAACATCGGAAGCAACGGCAGCTTTTTCGAACTCATCAAAGCTGCAGAGGGCTTTGACTTTTATTCGATCAGTGACCAGGACGATATCTGGATGCAGAATAAGGTACAGGTCGCCTGCGATCACCTTTCCGCGGAAAACAGCTCCATTCCTTTGCTGTTTGCATCGACTTCCCTCATGGTAGACCATGACTGCGTGCCATTTGGGGAGACGAGAAAGCAGGAACGCGAATTCACCATTTACAATACGATGATACAAAATATATGTCCCGGACATAACCAGATTTTTAACAATTCTTTGCTGGAACTGCTAAAAAAGGTTTCCGAATATCAAAACATCTACGTTTATGATATGTGGATCACCAATATCGCCATGCTGTATGGAAAAATTCTTTTTTATAATGCTCCACTGACCTACTATAGACAGCATTCGGAGAATCAGATGGGTTCCAGAGGCAGTAAAATCGGGAAGCTGATGACCAGCTTTCAACGAATGTTAGCCGGAGACGGTGAAAAAACAAAAACACATATGAGGTATTTTATCGAATTAAATAAAAAGCAGATGACAGAAGCCGGCTGTTTAGATGAAATCGAAGAATTTTTAAATGCAATAAATTTCAG
>JAFVAA010000775.1 GCA_017476305.1 Lachnospiraceae bacterium | reverse complement strand
TCTCATCCTGAGAAATCGGCTCTACCCAGATTTTTTCTTTATCAGCTATCTCAGAAAGCTTCAGTGGCGCAGCTTCCGGTACAGCACTCTCTGCAAATACCGGAGCAGTCCGGTAGACTTCCAATCCAGTCTCCGTTTCTGAAAATGAAATCTTTTTTCCGTCTGCAGATAAAAAACAACCCTCAATCGCATTGACGAGCATCCATCCGTGTTCCCTGCACCAGACCGGCTTTCCGTGCAGGATCATCAGGTTCTCTTTCGGAACCGGAGCCGGTGAAAAATCAGAGGAATGACCTTCTTCCGTCCTTCCCAAAAGAAAATCCGTAGTTACTCCGTACACATCTGCCATGTGCTCTAACTTCTCTATGGAGGGTGATTTCACGCCTCTTTCCCACGCACTGAGCGTCGGCTGGGAGATGCCTAAAGCTTCCATGGCATCGGTGGATTTCATGTGGTTGATGAGTCTTGCGGTCTTAAAGTTTCTCATGGTGTACCTCCGGAAGATAGAATTGTTTTTGTCAAGATGCTTTAAAGTATATCATGTAAGGAAAAGCAAATCAAACAGTAACTCACCAGGAAAGCATTACATTTGAGAAGAAGATCATATATGAATTCACGATCAGCTTTGTTATAGTTTTTATGTAAAATGTGATTTAGCAAGTAATATAGTTTTTACATGGATGATTAGAAAAAAACGGTTTGTAGAAAAATCTGGAGCAATCGTCTGTTTATGTTGATTTTATTTTGGAAAATCATATAATAGATTATGAAAAAATAAATGTTTCGCATTTATCATGGAAGTTTGCAAGCAAACTTCATTATGTCCAAAAAGCATGGACAAATATATGAAAAAGTATAAAGTCAGCATAAAAAACTTGAACCATAGAAAAATGACGGTTGTATTGAGGATGAATTATGAATGAGTTGGTCAGAACAGAATTAAATATTCTTATACCTTTGGGGGTCTGCATGGCGGGATTGCTGCTTACCGTGCTTGTGGATCCGTATATCCGCAGGAGGGAGCGGCGGATTATGCTTATCATTATCTTAATGATAACTGTACTGCTTATCAACCAATATGTATCATTTTATGTAGAAAAAATAGAACCGCAGTATGTGATTCAGACAATCACTGATATTATCGCTTATTCTATCAGACCGGCCATTCTTGTGGTGTTCTGCACTCTTGTGGATATACGCAGGAGATATTTTTTAGGATGGATTCTTGTACTTGGTAATATGGCAATTCACATGACCTCACTTTTTTCGCATATATGCTTCTGGATCAGCGAGGACAATCATTTTATCAGAGGACCGTTAGGATATACAAGTCATGTGGTAAGTTTCCTGCTTCTGTTACGGTTTGTATGGTTGTCGTTTCTTGAATATGGAAATACCAGGAAGTTGGAGTCATTCGTCCAGATATTTAATGCATTTTTGATTGTTTTGGCAACGGGACTTGATTCGTTTGGGGGAGAGTGGAGATTTTTTCAGGTTTCGCTTCTCCTGCCCACTATTGTCATTTGCAGTGTGTTTCAATACATCTGGCTTCATTTGCAATATGTACGAGAACATGAAAAAGATATGATGGCTGGTCAGAGGATGAAAATCATGATGTCCCAGATGCAGCCGCATTTCATATATAACAGTTTGACGGTGATCAAGGCATATTTGGACGAGCCGCAAAAAGCCGAAGAGGCGTTAGACAACTTCGCAGGATTTTTGAGGGGCAGTATTGATCTTCTTGCGAGCATGGAATGCATTGAAGTAAAAAAGGAATTTGAGACCGTAAATCATTTCCTGTATTTGGAGAAAGAACGTTTCGGAGATAAGCTTTCCATAGAATATGATATTACAGATACAAACTATAAGCTGCCAGCGTTTACAATCCAGGCCCTGGTTGAAAATGCGATCAGTCATGGTATTCGTGGTAACAAGGGCGGAAAGGGTACGCTGGTTATAAAGTGCTATAGAAAGGACGGTACACATAGGATTGAAGTGCAGGATGATGGAGTGGGATTTCATGCAGACACTGCGATGCGGGATTATGATGATACAGATTTAACCGGAAAACATATGCACATAGGATTAAAGAATGTAAGAGATCGTTTAGAATATATGTGTGGTGGAGAGCTATGTATCTTAAGCCGTCCCGGAAAAGGTACCATTGCATATGTAAAGATACCTGACGTATCGAAAGAAAGGAGAAAATGATGAACATTCTGATTGTAGACGATGAACGTACAGCACTGATGGATTTATACAGATCTTTAGCACAGGTTGTACCGGATGCTGCCATAACGAAGACGGATGATGTTTATGAAGCCATAGAGTTATGCAGGGAAAATGCATTTGATGTGGCATTTCTTGATATACAGATGCCGGATATAGATGGACTTGGACTGGCAGAGAAGATAAAAAGAATCCGTCCGATGACCAATATCGTTATCACTACGGCCTATCCGGAATATGCGTTAGATGCATATAGGCTGTATGTGAGCGATTATGTTTTGAAACCTGTAAAAAAAGAAGATTTGAGGAATGCACTTCATAATCTCCGCCATCCGGTCAGAGAGGAGAGAAAAGGGTTATATGTTCAGTGCTTTGGAGATTTTGCTGTTTTTTATGATGGAGAGCCACTTTCCTTCGGGCGGGCAAAGACAAAGGAATTCTTTGCCTATCTGATAGACAGAAAAGGTGCGGAGTGTACGAATGCACAGATCCGGGCGGCATTGTGGGGGGATCGGATAAGCAATGCTGACAGACAGAGACATTATTTTGCACAGATCACACATGAGTTTCGCTCTAAGCTTAATGAACTTGGTTCTAGTGATATCTATATTCAAAACAGGGACTCCTATGCGATCGTCCCGGATAAGATCCGCTGTGATTATTATGAGGCACTTGAGAGCGATTTTGGGCAACTGACCCGATTTACAGGGGAATATATGGCTCAATATGAGTGGGCTATGGGAAGGATAGGTTTTTTAGACAAAAAAAATTAAAAAATATATAAAAACGAAGTTAATTGTGACAGTGATGTGACAGTATGGATGTTATAATCAAATCTGTATATGCAGACGGCTTATCGTTCTTATGCAGATTGATATTGACATACTGGAAGAAAGATGAGAATCATAAATCGAGTCACAGTTTCTGAAGAATATGATAACCGAGAGCAATACGCAGATAAGAGAGTATAATAAAGATTTCTTATCGGTCATGCCTCGGCTTTTTTATTTTATATCAATGGTTGGTTTGTGAATTTTGATAATGGAGGTACTGATGAACGGGTTTCGAAGAATTGGTTATATTTCAAAAAAACAGAATATGACAGCAATGTTGGTCTGCATGGTCGGGATTGCGCTAAATTTGCTTTTTAATGCTCTTGTAACCGAGCTGGAGATTCCACTCTATCTGGATACTGTCGGAACAGTTGCGGCTGCAGTTATGGGAGGATATCTTCCCGGAGTGGTAGTTGGTTTTATGACGAATATCATAAAGAGCATATCAGATCCATCTTCATTATATTATGGTGTTCTGAATGTCCTGATAGCTGTTTGTGCTGCATATATAGCGCGCCGGGGATGGTTTAGGAAATATTTTGGTATCTTCGGTGCCATTCTTGTATTTACTTTCATCGACGGCGGGATTGGTTCCATCATTCCGTGGTATATGGAGGGACTTGCCTTTGATAGTGAATCTTTAAGTGGAATACTATATCAGACGGGGTATTTTAATCTTGCCGTGTCACACGTTCTTTCCAGCCTGATCATGGATATTCCGGATAAAGCTGTCACTGTTTTGCTTGTGGCCTCTGTAATACGTCTGATACCTGAACGATTTTACAGCTATTGCGGGTTCAGTATGTGGATGCAGAATCCATCCTCAGTCAGTGAGGCAAAAGCGGAAGCCGGAAAAGAAAAGACAAATGCCCGGGTTATTTCTTTGCGGACAAAAGTACTGCTTATGCTGGGGACATCTCTTATGATCGTTGCTGTAGTCGCTACAGTGATAAGTATGAATGTATTTCACAAAACCATTATAGAGGAACATAAACAGCTTGCACAGGGAACAGCTAAGCTTGCTGCAAGGGTTATTGATGGTGATCGGGTAAATAGCTATTTAGAAAATGCCGGGAATGCAGAAGGATATAACGAAACAAAAGTACTGTTACAGGAGATTCTTTTGAGTTCAGCAGAGATATCTTTTTTATATGTATACAGGATAGAGGAGGATGGGTGCCATGTGGTCTTTGATATTGACACAGAGGATGTCAAAGCTGAAAGCACAGGCAGTATCATACCTTTTGATGAGGGATTTGCAGAATATATCCCTAAACTCCTGAAGGGGGATGAGGTGGATCCGATCATCTTAACAGATGAATATGGTCATCTGATGACGGCATATCAGCCGGTATATGATTCGAAAGGGAATACGGTCTGTTATGCAGGTGTAGATGTGAATATAGAACAACTTGATGCAGATGAGCGAAGTTTTTTTATGGAGATTACATCAGTATTTTTGAACTTTTTTATCCTGATCTGTATATTTGCGATTTGGCTCACGGATTATCATATCATTTATCCTATCTGTGCCATCACATCGAATACGGATTACCTTTCTTTTGCCGGGGATTCGGATAAAGACCTTAATGAGAATGTAAAAGCAATCCGAAGTATAGACGTCCATACTGGCGATGAAATTGAGAAGCTATATCATTCGTTCTGTCAGGCAGTACTGAATCAGAGTGAGCAAATGCGAAGCATCCGAAGACTGTCTGATTCTACTGCAAAAATGCAGGACGGATTGATCATTACTATGGCAGACATGGTGGAAAATCGTGATTCGGATACCGGGGCGCATATCCAAAAGACAGCGGCATATGTCAAGATTATAGTAGAGGGCTTGAAGAAAAAGGGATATTATGCAGAGAAACTTACGCCTAAATTTATGTCCGATGCCGTCCGGTCTGCACCCCTTCACGATGTGGGAAAGATTAACATACCGGATGAGGTTTTAAATAAACCCGGAAAGCTCACAGACGAAGAATATGAGATCATGAAGACTCATACAACGGCAGGGAAGCGGATTATGGAGCATGCGATTAGTACAGTCGATGGTGACAATTATTTGAAGGAAGCCAGAAATATGGCGGCATACCATCATGAAAGGTGGGATGGCAGGGGATATCCGGAAGGACTGCACGGAGAAGTGATCCCGCTGTCTGCACGTATCATGGCAGTTGCTGATGTGTTTGATGCCCTTACCTCGCCTCGTGTTTATAAACCGGCTTTTCCTCTGGAGAAGGCTCTGTCGATCATAGAAGAGGGAAAGGGGACACTGTTTGATCCGAAATGTGTTGAGGTATTTATGGATTCCCTGGATGAGGTTAAAGTTGTTTTGAAGAAATATAATCATCAGGAAGTGTAAAGAACTGTCCCAAAACCGTACAAGTTATTTTGTGGCAGTTCCTGAGGAGGATAGGATATGCGTAAAAATAGAGGAAAGATTATACTCGCAAAAGTCTTTCTGGCATTTGCTGCGGTTTTATCTTGTGCCATCATGCCCACGATTGTCCGGGGAGCGGATAAGGATAGTGAAAGGCAGATCGGAGGCGGCTATGCTGCGACAGGTCAGATCCCTCATGCGTCCTACATATCAGAAATATATGATGCAACCAATGGACTGCCGACATCCGATGCAAACTTTATACTCGGTGCAAGTGACGGGTATCTTTGGATCGGCGGTTATAGTGGCATCATCCGCTACGATGGTACTACGTTTGAAAGACTTGATACGGCAGACGGGCTGACCAGCGGCAGAGGACTTTTTGAAGACAGTAAGGGAAGAATCTGGGTAGCTACGAATGACAATGGTGTCGTGGTTCTTGATGGCGAGGACCGGGTACATTTCACATATAAAGAAGGCTTGCCCTCCTCTTCGACCAGGGTATTTGCGGAAGATAAAAATGGAGATATTTATATCGGCACCACTGCAGGAGTCTGTTATGCAGATTCGGATATGGTCTTACATATCATAAGTGATAAAAGGATAAATGAAGAACGTGTATTGAAATTGGTATCTGATCAGACAGGCAAGATTTATGGTCAGACCCAAAATGGGATTATCTTTTCGATAGAGGATCACAAGGTTTCGGAAATTTATGAAAGCAGTGAGCTTGGGATGGAAAAAATATCCACAATTCTGGCAGATCCCCTAAATGATGGGAAAGTCTATCTGGGTACTGAGAGTAGTGGGATATATTATGGAGATTTTGGGGCAAAAGCAGACCGTATGAAATATCTATCGGTTGCCCCGATAGATAATGTACATTGGCTGAGTTACGACTGTGGCAGAGTATGGG
The DNA here is from genome assembly GCA_017476305.1 of Lachnospiraceae bacterium. GTDB lineage: Bacteria > Bacillota > Clostridia > Lachnospirales > Lachnospiraceae > Butyribacter. The sequence goes on along the minus strand of JAFVAA010000775.1, from coordinate 4,333 downwards.
CTGCCTCTACCAGTGTTGTCGGGTATCTTGATAATGGCCGGTTCAAAACCCTGAATGATATTCCGATGAATAGTGCGATAGAGATGATGACCTCGGATTATCAGGGGAATATGTGGTTTGCCTCATCAACACAGGGCGTAATGAAGGTGGTCACAAACAGTTTTGTGGATTTTTCCGGGAAAGCCGGTCTCGCAGAAGCAGTAACGAACGCTACCTGTCTTTATAAGGGCAGATTATATATCGGTACAGATGAAGGCCTCCGGATTGTTGACGAAAAGGAACAAAGGATAGAGGACAGGCTGACAAAATTTATTGGAAATTCACGGGTCAGACATATAAGCGAAGATGCGGATGGAAATTTATGGATTTCGGTATATACTGGTGATCACGGTGCTGTGTGTCTGACAAATAGCGGGGAAATAAAAAACTATACAGTATCTGACGGACTTCCGGGTAATGAGGTAAGGTGCTGTGTGCCGGCAGCAGATAAGAGCGTCTTAGTCGGAACGAACGGCGGTCTTGCGATTATTAGAAACGGAGCGGTGGAGCGTACAGTCGGAGCAGATTCAGACATAAAGAATACGGTGTTTCTAACGATTGCGGAGGGAGAAAACGGAGAAGTTTACGCTGGTTCCGATGGGGACGGCATATATGTGATCAAGGAAGATGCCATCGGGCACATTGGACGGGAGGAGGGGCTTACAAGTGATGTAGTACTGAGAATAAAAAAAGATGAAGTAAACGGAGTGTACTGGATCGTTACATCCAATTCCATCGAATATATGAAGGATGGAAAGATCAGGCAGGTAAGTTCATTTCCGTATAACAATAATTACGATCTGTATTTTGATGAGCAAAGTAATATGTGGATCATTTCATCCTATGGTGTTTATAAAGTCAGTACAGATTCCATGTTAAAGGATGATGTTAAGGATTATGTACTCTATAAGCTTGCCAATGGCTTAACAAGTACACCGACATCAAATTCATATAGTGCGCAGGGGGAGGACGGAAATCTTTATATCCCAGGTAGAACCGGTGTCTGCATGGTGAATATCAACCATATGACGGAAGGAGATGCAGCGGTCAAATCGGCAGTTCGTTCGATATATTGTGGTGACGAGAAAATACTGCCTGATAAAAATGGAACATACATCATACCGAGTTTTGAAGGGCGTATAAGGATCACTGCATCTGTGTTTGATTATACTATGATGAATCCGCTAGTAAGAGTATTTATTGAAGGAAAAGAAGAGGATGGGATAGCAGTTGACAGAGAGGGTCTTACGCCTCTTGAGTACACCGGATTGAAATACGGGAATTATGTTCTTCATGTTCAGGTCATTGATAATGAAGGAAATGAGCTTACTCATGATACTTACGAAATAGTGAAGCAGGCAAGATTTACTGAGCTTCCGGTATTTCGAATTATTCTTATCATAGCTGTGGCTCTGATTGCAGGTGTCTTAGTTTGGCGTATTATGAAAGGAACCGTCATCCAAAAGCAGTACGATGAGATAAGACAGGCAAAAGAGGATGCAGAACGGGCAAATACTGCAAAAACCCGTTTTCTTGCAAATATGTCACATGAGATCAGAACTCCGATCAATACGATTATGGGAATGAATGAGATGTCTCTAAGAGAGGATGCAACCGGTGTTCCAAAGCCTTATTTTATGTCGATGATGAACTATGCCTTTGATATAAAGAATGCGGCAGAGTCACTATTGTCGCTGATAAATGATTTGCTGGACATGTCCAAAATTGAATCAGGCAAGATGCATCTGGTAGAACAGGAATACGATATACAAGAAGTACTTAGATCCGTTGTTTCGATGATCAGGGTACGGAGTACGGAAAAAGAGCTGACGTTTGACGTGGTCATAGATGAGGTGTTGCCAAGTCGTATGTATGGTGATGCAGGGAAAATCAAACAGATTGTATTAAATCTTCTGACGAATGCCGTAAAATATACTGACACAGGAGGATTTGCTCTTTCTGTTTCCATGGATGAAAGAAAGGATGATGAATGCAAGCTGCGTTTCTCCGTGAAGGATACCGGTATCGGTGTAAAAGAAGAGGATAAAGAAAAGCTCTTTACAGCATATGAGAGGCTTGACGAGGAGAAGAACAGCGGTATCCAGGGTACCGGACTTGGACTTGATATTTCCAGAAGATTTGCCGAGCTAATGGGAGGAAGCCTTAGCTGCGAAAGTGAGTATGGAAAAGGATCGGAGTTCATATTTACGGTAAACCAGAGGATTGTTGACAGGACTCCTGTTGGAGTATTTATGGAGCAGGATGAAGGCAAGACAAAAGGACCGTATGTACCGAAGTTTATTGCCCCGGATGCGGATATTCTTGTGGTGGATGATACACCGATGAATCTGAATGTGATCAAGGGACTGCTAAAACCGACCAGGGTATATGTATCGACGGCATCAAGCGGTGAAGAATGTTTGGAATTAATAAAAGATACACGATACAATCTGGTTCTTCTCGATCACATGATGCCTGGTATGGATGGCGTTGAAACCGTCAGGAAAATCCGTGAGATCGATCAGGAACTTCCGGTATATGCCCTTACGGCTAATACTGCAGTAGATGAGGCGTTCTACAAATCAAAAGGTTTTGATGGCTATCTGGCAAAACCAATCGACAGCGAGACTCTGGAGCGTACCATTATGAATCATCTTCCGGATGAGATGATGGAAAAACCAGGGGAGGAAGATAAACAGGAAAAACTCACGGAATTACCGGAAGATATGTTATGGATCAACGAGACAGAGGGTATATCTGTATCAGAAGGTATTCGGAATTCCGGAGGGATAGAGAGTTATATCTTCTCACTGGGATTGTTTCTCGATACGATTGATGCGAATGTGAAGGTTATCAGGGATTCTTACGAAAGTGGAAATATAAGGCTGTACACCATAAAAGTTCATGCCTTAAAGAGTTCTGCGCGTATTATTGGGGCAATGGAATTATCAGGTCTGGCAGCCGATCTTGAGGATGCCGGTAACAGGGAAGACCAGTCGTATATTGATCGTAATACAAAAAAACTTTTGGAAGATTATGAGGGTTATAAAGAGAAATTAGCAAGACTTCATAACAACGCAGATGTAAGTGATAAGCCTGTGATACCGGATAGAGAACTAAAGGAAGCGTATCTGGCACTGTCTGATGTAATTCCGCAGATGGATTATGATTCTGTGGAAATGATTCTCGAAAGTCTGGCAGAGTATGCTCTGCCACCGGAGGATGATAAGAAGATGGAGAAAGTTTCAAAGCTGCTTAAGAGTTTTGACTGGGATGGTCTGGAAGCTTTCATTTGTGGAGAAAAACAAGAGGATGGAGGGATTTAAATGCGAAAAGAAAAGGCGATTGTCGTTGGCGGGGAAGAAACATTTGTCGCCCGGGTTCTTACAAACAAAGTTAAGGCTACGGGGGTGGAGTGCGATTTTGTTCTATGGACGGTCAATGATATTTATTCTCATATGGATGGAGTGTCACTGATCATACTGTATATGAATGATGGGGTAAGACCGAAAGAGGATGTTCTTCACTTTCTGGCAGATACGATGAAAGAAAAAAAACTACATACGATCCTTGTAGGAGAGCAGTCAGATATACAATATGTCATGGAACATGTGCCTGGAGAATTGGTCTATACGACATTTTCAAGACCTGTAGACAATACGAAGTTCACAGAAACCGTTACGGAGTATTTTACAAGGGCAAAGTCCGGTTCTCTTAAGAAGAGCATCCTGATCGTGGATGACGATCCCCAATATCTGACATTAGTGCGGGAGTGGCTGCGGGAAACTTATAAAGTCGCCATGGCAAATTCCGGACCACAGGCAATAAATTGGCTTGAAAAAAACAAGGCTGACTTGATTCTTTTAGATTATGAGATGCCGGTAACAAGCGGACCGCAAGTACTGGAAATGTTACGAAATAATCCTGAAACCGCTTCTGTACCTGTGATGTTTCTGACCGGAAAGGATGATAAGGAGAGCGTTATGGCAGTTCTTTCCCTCAAACCGGAAGGCTACTTCCTGAAAAGCATACAGAAGGATGAACTGTTCACGAGATTGCAGGAGTTTTTTATTCTCCATAAATAGCAGTCCATAAGGAATTTTCATTAATAACTTAAAGTTAATTATTAACGGTTCCTAAGATAAAGTTGAGAGGAGATATTCCGGATATGGTTGATTTTTTAAGGAATCATCAGTTAAATATTATGCTGGGGCTGGGAAGTATCTGTCTGATCATTGCTCTCTTTGTACTCATCACAAAAACATTGACAAAGAGAAGAAAAAAGATCCTGTTG
>JAFVAA010000774.1 GCA_017476305.1 Lachnospiraceae bacterium | reverse complement strand
CTGAAAAATCGCACTTTTCACATCATCACTCGTAGAACTTCCATGCGCCTTTACGACAAGTCCATTTAGCCCCAGAAGCGGAGCACCGCCCTGATTCTCTCCCATAAAGCCTTTCACCGTCTTTTTCAGTGCCGGTTTAATGAGAAGTCCCCCTATCTTACTCCGAACGGAAGACATCAGGCCCTTTTTCACTTCCTTTAACAAGGTCTTTGCAAGTCCTTCATAAAGCTTTAAGATCACATTCCCGACAAACGCCTCGCACACGATCACATCTGCATCGCCGTTCGGAATATCCCTGGCCTCGATACTTCCGATAAAATTAATATCAGAACATTCTTTTAATAAAGGATATGTTTCTTTTACCAACATATTCCCCTTTTCTTCCTCTGCCCCGATATTTACGATGGCAACTCTGGGATTCGGTATGCCGACAATATGCTCCATATAGATAGAACCCATCTTCGCGAACTGCACCAGATGGGAAGCTCTGGCATCTACATTGGCCCCGCAGTCTATGAGAAGGGAAGCACCGTTTGCCGTAGGTATCAGAGGAGCTAAAGGTGCTCGTTCTACTCCTTTGATCCTGCCCACCACAAACTGGCCGCCTACCAGAATGGCACCGGTACTGCCCGCTGACACAAAGGCTTCTGCCTCACCGCGTTTTACAATATTCATCCCCACCACAATAGAGGAATCTTTCTTTTTCCGGATTGCCATCACCGGAGGCTCATCAAAGCCGATGACATCCTCTGCATGGACAATTTCCATACGGTCTTTATCATATTCATATTTTTTCAGTTCTTCTTCAATCACAGCTTTCTTTCCTGCCAAAATCACGGAGATTTTTTCAGAAGCCTTTAAAGCCTCTACCGCGCCGCGCACTGTTACATCAGGCGCATGATCTCCTCCCATTGCATCTACTACAATCCTAATCAATTCACTCATTTCTTCCTCCATTTATCTAGAAGCCATCACGATTCCAAAACACACCAAATTATATTGTACTAAAAAAGCACACGAAACGCAAGATAATGTGCATCTTTTTCTGATATTTACATTTCCATTGAAGACCGGAGGCCGAAAAAAGCAGGGCACCACAAAACCGCCCTGCTTTTTTCCGAACTCTTCGACTTCCTTATTCATTCTGCTTTCTCTTTTGATTTTAATTTTGAAAAATCAGTAATTCCCATCGCATTTAATCTCGCCTCTGTAACATTGATTTCCTGATTCAGAACTTTGCTTTCCTCTTTTAAATCCTCCTCGATCCGGTAAAGCATCGCTAACTGCTCCAGAAGCATATCCACCTTTTCTTTATCAGACATACCTTTCCCCCTTCACTCTTTTCAGCCGGAATTCGCCTGCTATTCGTGTACGGCACTCTCAGCCAGATCCTTCTCCTCGATTTTCCCACCGGTTCCACGGTGCATCGAAAACGGATAATTACTATACATGGAAACCGTGTCTAATACACCTCTGTCATCTGCTTCCTGGATCTGTTTGTCACGTTCCCTCTTGAACTCACGTTCCTCTTTTATATTTCCCGGACCGGATACACAGCCACCGACACAAGCCATCCCCTCGATGAAATCCTCCGGCAGCTTTCCGACACGCATAAGCATCAATGCCTTTTTACACTCCTCAGCCCCGCTGCATCTGCGTACATTGACAGAAGCATGACCACTTCTCTCGATCATCGCCTGCTTCACCGCAGTCGTAACGCCGCCTGCATTTGCATAACGTTTTCCATACATACTTCCATTCTGCTCTATCGTAGCAGCAGGCTGCAGTTTAATATGCTTTGCACGGAGCATCGCCCTTAATTCTTCAAAGGTAAGTGCCAGATCCGCATTCTCTCCAGGAATATCCTGGTCCTGACCTGCCTCACTTTTCTTCGCAATACATGGCCCGATAAAGATGCAGACAGCATTCGGATGCATCGCACGTACCAGACGCGCTGTAGCAGCCATCGGAGAGACCGTGGTCGAGATATTGTCTGCCAGCGTCGGAAAATGACGGCGGATCATATGGACGAACGCCGGGCAGCAGGAGGTCGTCATCTTCTTTCCCTCCTCATAGGCCTCTGCCCACTCCCTTGATTCGGAATCAGAAACGAAATCCGCACCAATCGCCACATCTACCATATCCACGAACCCTAACTGTCTCACACCATCCCGAATCGACTCCATCGTGATATCTGCACCGAACTGTCCCTCTGCCGCAGGTGCTACCAGAGCATAGACCGGTCTTTTTCCCTTTAAGTAATCAATCACCTCAAGCATTCTGGAACTGTCAGAAATCGCCCCAAAAGGACAGGAGCTGATACATGCACCACACCGGATACATTTTACATCATTGATGGAAACTCTGCCGTCCTCTTCGCTCACCTGAATCGCATCTACCGGGCAGGCACGGCGGCATGGACGCATAATGTCCACGATCGCATTGTACGGGCATGCTTCATAGCACTGGCCACATTCCTTGCATTTATTCGGATCAATATATGCCTTGGTACGTGTCATGGTAATCGCATCAAACCGGCAGGCATGCATACATTTCTTTCCCAGACATTTCTGGCAGTTATCCGTCACGGTAAATCTGGTGATCGGACAGTTTTCACATCCGGCAGGTAATATTTTCACCGTATTATTACACTTTTGTCCTGTCGCCGGATCGATATTTTTCGCAAGCATGATCCTTTCCCGTACAATCTCTCTTTCCTTATACACGCAGCAGCGAAAGCTCGGCTTCGAACCCGGTAAGATCTCATACGGCAGAGTTGCTTCGATCTGATCTAAATTTCCTTCAAATGCCGCTTTTGCAACCAGGCGCAGCACCTCGCTCTTTATATCCTCCGCAGTATCAAATTCATTTAACATATCCCTTTTTCCTT
>JAFVAA010000773.1 GCA_017476305.1 Lachnospiraceae bacterium | reverse complement strand
CCCTCCTTTGACACATCAAAAATACAGTAGCCTCTCTCCACCATCTCAGAATACAACCCGTACTTTAGCGTAATCGTATACCCATCTTTGGTATAGGACTGGCCATCATATCTTTTAAAAAGGCTCGTATCCACCCGCATACCATCCTTCCGCTCGAAAAGGGCTTCAAACATTCCATAAATGCTTTTTCCATACACCGCATGACTCCAGATATTGCTGCTAAGAAGCACCAAAGCAAGGATAGCCGCTGCCGCCAGAACCCGTTTAAACACCCTCTGCTTCCTTCCACGTCCTGCTGCCACGCCTTTCCCCTCTGCCACCTCATAAATTAAACGGTCCATCCTTTCCTCAAACTCCTTCGAGGGCTGTATCATTTTCTTTAACTCCTCATCTGACGGTAATGCCTTTATTTCCTCATCCACCGCCATTCGCACCGCTTCCTGTAAAAGCCTATCCTCTCTATTCATCCAAAAGCACCTCCTTAAGCTTCCTTTTTACCCGGTACAGCCGCATTTTCACCGTACCGGTCCTCATTTTCATCTCCCTTGCAATCTCCTTATAGCTGTATTCTTCATCATAGCGAAGCACCAAAAGGAGCTGTTCCTCCTCACTTAAACCCCGGATTGCCTGTGCAAGCTCAGAAACCCGTTCCTTTGAAATCAGTTCATCTAAAATATCTCCCCGGAAAGTCCCCCTCTCCTCTCCCGTAAAAATCTCATCCCGAAGCTCTATCGGAATTTCCGTATGCGATTTTCTCCTCCGCATCAGGTCAATGCAGGCATTTCTCGTCATCACAACACCTAACCGCAGCATCTCCTCCACGGACTTTTCCCGGTACCTGTCAAAATCCCCTGCCCACTTCACATAAACATCCTGCACAATCTCCTCCGCATCGCTCTCATTATGTAAAATCCCACGGGCAATATACAGAAGCCTTCGGCAGGTCTTTTCGTAGAGAATTTCAAAGGAGCTTTGTTCCTCCTCTGTTTCCAGTGTAAAAAGCATACCAATCATAATTACCTCCATCCGCAAACCTGTTTGCTTTATTCTCTCCTCTGCCATAAGTAACGAAGAGGTACACGGGATGACTACAAAATTTTTTAAAATTTTTTCCACTCTGTCACTAATATATCGTTTTTTTTTAATAAAGAAAAAACAGGTGTCATGCAACCCACACAACACCTGCTTCATCCGTTTGTTTTTTCATAAACTTGCGCACGCTTTCTGCGCATAACCTGAAAATCACTGTTTTTGCAATTTTCTATGACAAATGCTGAAAGCATTTGCTTTTTCATAATTCTTACAAGGACATAAAAAAACCGATAATGCCCGCCAGTCCTACTACCGAAAAAATAACTCCCCCGATTCTCGTACTAACCACGAAAAATGTAGAGGGCTCGCCCATAGAACTGCTCTTCCATCCCTCCGTAACCTCATAATAAAATCCCGGATCAAATATCATCAAGATACCAATTATCAATAAAATAATCCCGGCAATAATCATAAGTATTCCCCCTCCTTTGAAATTCTCATCCATAAAATCCTGTAATAAGAAAACGCTTCTTCACTCATGAACGAAACGGAAAAGCATTTCGTCCATGAATATAGCCAAGTACATTATAAACTTCCCCTACTGAAAAATCAACCGGAAAATCCCACGATTTTCTTTATCCCCTCTCACCACGTTACACCTCACCACTCTCATACTTTTTTAAGAAGCAGGGTCCCATCTGCATGCTATTTCTATTTTTTTCCAGTTGACCAAATAGAACAAACGTTCTATAATCATTTTAGAAGCTGTGCATAAATAAATTCTGGTACTTATTTTATGACAGTACCTTATCGAAAGGAGGCAGTTTTCATGGCATACATTGAAAAACATCCCCTGCAGGATCACACACACAGTTATATTGCCATCGATCTGAAGAGCTTTTATGCCTCCGTGGAGTGCGTGGAGCGCGGACTGGATCCTCTCCTGAACCATCTCGTGGTAGCGGATGCCTCCAGAACCGATAAGACCATCTGCCTTGCCGTCTCCCCCTCTCTAAAAGCGCATGGTGTCCCCGGCAGACCGAGGCTTTTTGAAGTCATGCAGAAGGTAAAAGAGATCAATGCAGGACGCAGGGCCTTTGCACCCAAATATCATTTTAACGGCAGCTCTTTTTTTGAACCGGAGTTAGTAAAAAATCCGGCATTGGAGCTTTCCTATATTACAGCTGTTCCCCGCATGGCACTCTATCTGAAATACAGTACCGATATTTATAAGATTTATTTAAAATACATCTCGCCAGAGGATATCCTCGTCTACTCCATTGACGAGGTCTTTATAGATGCCACGCCCTACCTGGAAACCTATGCTATGGATGCCCATACCCTTGCCCTGACCATGATAAAAGATGTTCTTTCCACGACAGGCATCACTGCTACGGCAGGAATCGGCACGAACCTGTATCTAAGCAAGGTAGCGATGGATATCGTAGCAAAGCATCTGCCCGCAGATAAAGACGGTGTACGTATCGCCGAACTCGACGAGCTTTCCTACCGAAAGCTCCTCTGGTCCCATACACCGATTACAGATTTCTGGCGGATCGGAAACGGATATGCCCGGAAGCTTGCCTCCTGCCAGATGTTCACGATGGGAGATGT
>JAFVAA010000772.1 GCA_017476305.1 Lachnospiraceae bacterium | reverse complement strand
CAAGATTGGTAATTAATGATCAGGTGAAGAAAAGTAAGATCAATCCGGAAATTTACGGACATTTTTCGGAGCATTTGGGAAGATGTATCTACGAGGGAATCTATGTAGGGGAAAATTCAGACATCCCGAATGAGAATGGGATGCGTAGGGATGTGGTAGAGGCACTAAAGGAAATTAAAATTCCGGTGCTGCGCTGGCCGGGTGGCTGCTTTGCAGACGAGTACCACTGGAAGGACGGAATCGGACCGAAGGAACAGAGAAAGCGCATGGTCAATACCCATTGGGGCGGCGTCGTAGAGGATAACAGCTTCGGTACGCATGAATTTTTCGAACTCTGCAGACAGCTTGGATGTAAAACCTATATCAATGGAAATGTGGGAAGCGGTACGGTACAGGAAATGTCCGAGTGGGTGGAGTATATGACCTTTGAAGGGGTATCTCCGATGGCAGAGCTTCGTAAGGAAAATGGACACGAAGAGGCATGGAGGATTGATTACTTTGGCGTGGGAAATGAAAACTGGGGCTGTGGCGGAAATATGCGTCCGTCCTACTACGCAGACCTCTATCGCCGTTACCAGACCTATGTACGTACCTATGATCCGGAAAAGCCGATAAAGAAGATCTGTGGGGGCGCCAATGTAGCAGATTATCACTGGACAAAGACGGTTTTAGATGTGACACATGACCATACACTGCCGGCATTTCATGGGTTTATGGACGGACTTTCCCTCCACTATTATGTACATCCGGGCGGATGGGAGAATAAAGGAAGTGCTACGGAGTTTGATGAGACGGTCTGGTATCAGACACTTTCCAAGGCACTTTATATGGATGAGTTAGTGACGAGGCATGGTGCGATTATGGATCAGTACGATCCGGAAAAGAAAATCGGTATGATCGTGGATGAGTGGGGCTGCTGGTTCGACTGTGAGCCGGGAACGAATCCGGGATTTCTGTATCAGCAGAATACGATTCGTGATGCTTTGGTGGCTGGCATTACTTTAAATATCTTTAATCAGCATTCGGATCGTGTGAAGATGGCAAACCTGGCGCAGATGGTCAATGTACTGCAGTCTGTCCTTCTGACGGAAGGAAGTAAGATGGTAAAGACACCGACCTATCATGTATTCCATATGTATCGTCATCATCAGGGAGCGGAGCTTTTAGAAAGTACGGTTTCCGGAGTGGAGGAAACCGGTGCAGAGGAGTGGAAGGTACCGGAGATTACGGAAAGCTGCTCGTTAGATGCAGATGGCGTGATTACGGTTACGTTAAATAACCTTTCCATGGCAGAGGAAAAATCTTTGGATATCGTACTCGCAGGCGGAGAAGGCTTCGAGGTGAGTGAAGCAAACATTGTCATGGGAGAAATGCATGCATATAATACCTTTGAAGCACCGGAGACGGTGACAGAGCAGAGCTTTGTAGGGTATGAAGGAACTGGAGAGGGAATCCGCGTGACACTTCCTGCATGCAGTGTCGTAGAGCTTCGGCTGAAGAAGAGATAAGGATTCTGATTTTACATTTTGATTCGATTCCGCATACCAGGTGCAGAATAAAACGAACCCGGAATGAAGAAGTATTCATCCCGGGTTCGTTTTATTCATTTTCAATCGGTTTATAGTTCATGGTGACTTTGATATCCTGCCCGTAATTGCCGAAGGTGCTTCCGAAAATCGTAAGCCCGCCTACGTGCTCGGCATCGTTTTCGACCGCCATGCGAAAGCGGATTTTACTTTTATAATCCAGATGGAAGGTCGTGATATTGGTATCGGAAATCTTTAATCCGTCCATAAAGGTTCCGTGTTTGTTAATGACTAACATTTTTAAAAGTCCGTACTGGTTCCAGTTCGGATACCACCAGTCCGGTGTGAAAAGTCCTCTGGTATCGCCGAAATCCCCCGGAGAGGTCCAGACGCCTAAAAATACATCGTTTAAATAAAAGCTGATGTCGGAGGGCCAGACGTTATTAATTCCCGGAGCTTCCGAGCTTAACTCGGCAGAAATCATGATCTGGGTGATCTTCTGGGAATACGGGATCAGGTTCGGAATCTCGTATTCCACAAAACCTTTGGAAAACCATAAAATATCGTCATTGTATCGATCCGGATGGGCGAAAAAGCGGTTGTCGTCTACTTCGCCGATGATGGCACTGGAGCTCGCCAGACCGCAGGTAGGATACGCGGTATAGGCGGTGTAGTGTCCTACCTTTAATTCGGTACTATATACATTCTGTGTGGCTTCTGAAGTATCTAAGTCAATCAAAATCTTATCCTGGGCGAGCGAACAGAATTTCTGATTGCCATGACCGGAGGATTCACTGGAAATGCGAATCAGTCCGCAGCTTTCCAGCTTTTTTATAT
>JAFVAA010000771.1 GCA_017476305.1 Lachnospiraceae bacterium | reverse complement strand
TCCTTATCAGAAGATTTATGCGGAATACTACAAAGAATTATATAAGTCGCGGTATACGCCCGGAGACTATGCATCTGATATGGCAGATTATAAAGAGGATTCTGATGATGAACAGTTTACATGCAGAATCATCGGAGTAGATGAAGAGGAATTCCGGATTTTAAATCAGTCTGCCGGGGAAAAACTTGATGCGGACGAGTTTGAGGATGGAAAAGTATGTTTTGCATGTAAGTTTTTTACAGAGGGAGACAATCATATTCCGGGACATTCTGTTCGGTTTGTTCTTTCTAAGGATGGACAGGATATGAAATGCCGTATAAAAGTGGGGGCCATGTTGGATTCCAACCCCGCGTATTATTCCGCAGGCTATTCACCGGATTTGATTGTTAGCAAGTCTTATGTCAAGAGGCTGCTTGGTGATGCGGCTTTAACGGAAATGCTAAAGATTGATTATATAAACGCTTACGATAAAAAGACAGAAGACGAGATCAAACAGCTTATGAAGGGAAATAAAAAAGTATCTTTGGAATCGAAGCTGGGACGGTTGGAGGAAATGAAAAAAGAGGAGAACAGAATTCGCTTGCTGGGAAATACAATCGCCTCGTTAATTGCGGTGATGGCGATTTTGAATTTCGTTAATATGATCTGTGCCAGCCTGGAACAACGGCGAAATGAATTTGCGATAATGGAAAGCATCGGAATGACACGAAGGCAGCAGCGGAAAATGATAGTCCTGGAAGCTGTGATGTATGCCGGTATTTCGATTGTGATATCCTGTTTTGCCGGTATTCCGCTTAGTGTTCTTGCTTTTAACAATTTTAAACGGTATGCTATCCGTTTTGTGATGCCGGTGGTATCGGATTTAGGCGTATTCCTATTTATTCTAAGTGTGTGCGCAGTCGTATCGTTAGTTGCTTTTTCACAAATGCGCAAGATGTCAATTGTTGAGCTTATGAAGAATAATGTGTGAGAGCCACAGGTTACAATATGATTGAAGGGTTGAGCATAGAATTCTATAGAATTGACAAAAGCTGGAAAGTATTTAATCACAACAGATTAATTGAATAGCGGAAGTGAGCTCACAAAGCCTTGATTTACGGGTTTTGTGGTTTTTTTGATTTCGTATATGATGACTGTAATTTAAGCAAAGATGATATTTTTATAAAATCGAAAAATGTCATCAAAAAATCGGATACCGCATCTAAATATTCTGAATCAAGTGGTTATGATGAATATTCTGGTACAACAGAAAAAGAAATAACCATTACGGCACCAGATGGGTATTATTTTGGTGTTTGTGACAGTAAGCTCAAAGCGAATGGAAACAGTTCTAATCCAAGTGTATTGCTTAAGTTTGCCGGAGGTACAGGGATACGGTCTTATACAGGGACAGAAAGCAGTTACGGTATAAGCAGTTCAGATAACAACTATTATACAAGCATAACCTATAAATATAAGTGTGGTTCTATCGTAACGATTGATGATCAGATAAAAAATGCTTTATTAGGTCTGAAGCTTATTATGTATCAGATTCCTAAGATAGATGCCTATAATGTATACAATGGTGATTTGACAAATAAGGAGTTTACTGGAAGTAAAGACTCTGCCACAGATGCAGAAAAAAATGATGAAAATGTAAAAGAAAGCACCGAAACGAAAGAAAATGAGGATGGCAGTAAGGAAACCACGACCACCAGAGAGTATGGGGATGGCAGTAAAGAGACGGAGGTTACAAAGGAGTATCCTGACGGCAGTAAGGAACTTTCTTATGAAAAAGAGAATCAGAACGGTACGAATGAAGGTTCTGATGTTTCTATAGATGCCGATGGAGAAACGTATCAGGTGACAGCGATTGCAGATGATGCCATGAAGTCAAATAAAAGCGTAGCGAAGATGTGATGCGTGAATCGGTCTTACTTGGCAGAATCCTGTCTTTCTGAATAAAATGGAAAAGGTACTGTACCCTGTCACAGAAAAGACAGGGCACGGTAATTATTTGAAAAAAAATAGAAATGACTGATATCTGCTGTTTGCAAGGTCAGTCATTTTTTGTGGTTCAAAAAAAGCGTTAAAATCACACTGATATATTTCTGTCGCAATAGCAGATTCTGATAGGGCAGGTAGATTGAAATTGAGTAACTTACTAAAGGAGTTTTGTTTTGAAAGATGGTTATGATGTATATTTGATAAATAATAGCAGCTCAGATTGCAATTTTGGGGATATTTTCTGCCATTCATGGAATTGACAGACAGATAGATTCTTAAATTTTATGCAATAGTTCTCTGGGTTGAAAGACATTTGTCATCATGTTATAATTTCTTTATATGAGTTTGAAATCAGCCAGATATACGATAATGAGGACTTTGGTTATTCGAAGATTGAGGTAGAGCAATCTCTGAAAGATGAGATTCCGTTTACGAGGTATTTCTATAAATACGAAGCACCAAAACCATCTGCTGAAATTATGGCAGAGATTATGGAACTGGAGAAGGAGCTTTCAGGGAGTTTAGAGGAGATTTTTGATTTATAGAGAGAAAAATGTAAATTGGAATATGACAGATAAAAGGGGAGAGATTTGTCTATGAGTGATATGAGAAAAGAAATGGAAATGGAGGCAGAAAGGGTGTTATGATAACAATAGAAGATATAAAGAAGCAATCAAAAGAGGTTTTTAGGATGTATCCTGTCAAAAGAGTTTCAGTTTTTGGTTCTTTTGCAAAAGGACAACAGACAGAAGAAAGTGATATTGATATGCTTATTCGGGATTCAGATATTGGGATTCTGGACATATCAAATATGCAGCAGCAATTATCGGATTTATTTCATATGAAGATAGATTTGGTAGAAGAAGATGATCTGTCTGAGGTATTCAAGTTTTTAATTAAAGATGATGAGGTGGTCATATATGAAAAATAGGGATGATGCACTAGTTAGAAGAATATTAGAGTATTGCAGTGAGGTGGAGGATGCTTTTGAACTTTTGGAAAAAATGAAAAGTGATGAGTTATTTGAAGCTTGCCAGAGTGGATCGAATAGTGGAATGGGGCAGAGAAAAGTGGAAACGAAGACGAGGAATAATCTTTGATGTGAGATAGAAAACAATGGTGGAAGGAAGGTGCTTATGGAAACCAGGAACTTAGATGGTTTATTGGCTGAATTTGTGAATCAATCAAAAGCAATCTTAGGGGCGAATCTGGCAGGAATCTATCTGCATGGTTCTGCGGTTATGGGATGCTATAACCCGAAGAAGAGTGATATAGATATCATAATCGTGACAAATGATGACATGACGGATTATTTGAAGCGGGCATACATGGATATGGTGGTGAGGGCTCATTCCCTGGCTCCGGCGAAAGGCATTGAGATGAGCATTGTAAAACAACAGGTATGCAATCCGTTTGTATATCCGACACCTTTTGAGCTTCATTTTTCAGAAGTGCATTTGCAATGGTATATGGAATCTCCAGATGATTTTGTTCAAAAAATGAATGGCACGGATAAGGATCTGGCTGCTCATTTTACGATTCTTCGCCGGAGAGGCCGGTGCTTATACGGATTACCGATAGAGGAAATGTTTGCAGAAGTGCCAAAGCGGGATTATGTGGATGCTATTTATTGCGAGGAACAGGTGAATGGTGCTTTCGATGAGATGGAAAAGAGATTGGCAATATTTGATCTTACATTAGAAAATGTGGTGCAGATGGACTGTCTTTTTCGTGATATATGGAATATTCCGGTCATGGAGAAAATAGTAAAGGAAAGATTTCATGGAAAATATCCGGTGCGAAAATCGATTCAGACAGAATTTGCGCATGTAGGTGGTGAAAATGGATTACAGTTTCAAGCGGATGCGATTGCGTATGGTTTTCGTTGATAACGGGATTTAATTCAATGGCTTTTGGGAGAAAAGAAGATGGAAAAGTTTTGCAATGAGGATATTTTAAAAATTGCGGCAGTACAGTCGGCTGAGGATATGAACTGCAGGGAAGAGGATTTCTTTCGGGATGAAAATGTGATTGTTCCGTTTTCACTTGGAAAGAATGCGAAGAGGTATTATAAGGAACCGATTACCTGCAACTTCATTTCTTATGGAAATAATATTGTTTCTTCGGTAACAGATGAGGTAAGAGAGCTTGTGACGGAATATCTGGGAAAGTTTGAATTTTATCATTGCTTTGAGACACCGAATATGCACTGGCTGAATGACCGGCTGATGCAAATGGGACATAAGATTTGTTTTATGGCAGAGTATTATCTTCCAGATGTAAAAAGGCTGCGTCCGACGAAGTGTGATTATGAGCTGCGGGTTTTAGAAGCAAAAACCGATTCCACAGGAAGGTCGGTTTCGGATTTTTCGGGGCTTTATCTGCCGGAATGGAGCAATGCTCTATGCGAGGACAGGAAAGAATTGGATGTGCTTGGCATGGGAGCATATTATGCGAACAGGCTGATTGGTCTGGCAGGATGTTCGGCAGATGCGGAAATGATGTGGCAGATTGGTGTGGATGTATTGCCGGAATACAGGAGACAGGGGATTGCGACGGCACTGACAAGTGGTCTGGCGGTGGAGATCATGAAAAGGGGAAAGGTGCCGTTTTATTGCTCTGCCTGGTCGAATATCCGGTCGGTGCGGAATGCGATTAAGAGCGGGTTTGTTCCTGCATGGGTGGAAATGACGGCAAAGCCGGAGCGGATTGTAGATGAGATGAATTTGTAGGGAGGGGCGGTGCTATGAAGCTGGCAGTAGATTCTGGGAAAAGCAAGGTTTTGTTGTGAGGGAGGATGCCCGCTATCGAAATTTGGAGTTGACAGAATTGGTTAGGATTGATACTTAGAAATCGGAAAGATGAAGGCAAGTTCGTTATTGCTCAGAGGATGATGCGTTTGAGTTTTACAAATAAAAAGAAAAATCTGTAATATTCTCTTGTATGATAGAATTTGTCGGGTTATAACAGGGTAAGGAATTGAAGAGTGAGGTGATTTGATGGAATTAGCGGAGGTAACATCAAAAGGGTAGATTACGATACCGATAGATATTAGGAGAAAACTTGGAATAAAAGAAAGCAGTAAGGATTGGCTTGCAGAGTGAGGAGGATGTGGTCGATATGATCAAAGTGATACGGAAAGAAAGAATGGGTGAGAAGCTGGCGAATCAAGTTTGATATGATGTTTTTTTAAGGAAATATCATATTTTGGAGGGATGCAGATAAAATGGAAAGAAAATTGCTAAAAAAAGGCATGGCATGTTTGGGATTGCCATGGGATCAGGTGGTATAAATGCAGCTTGGATGGGTAGATTATTCCAGGGAAGAAAGGGAGACGATCAAAGAACTGCTTAGGGCACTGGGAGATTCCGGTTCACTGGATGAGCTTGGCGTAGGTATCGTAAGAGACAGCATATCCGATCTTTTGTATCCGGGAACATCGGTTTTACATACGCGTGCGAAATATTATATTTTAATACCGGAGCTTTTTCAGAAGGCGATGGAGAGTGGTCTTACTACAGGTTCGGAGGTTAGAAATCTGATCCATACGGATCAGGACAAAATTGCAAGAGCACTGAGACGTGCAACGGATGAAGAAACGGGCACAAAGGCAGAAGGAATTATCGGTGGAAGGTCAGATCGTGCTGTAAAGATGAAGCCGACACGGATTTATTGGAATGCACTTCGGACTACAGGAATCCTTTGCAATCCGGATATGTCATTTGATGATGCCTGTAGTGCGGTAGCAGGATATAACAGGAAGCTTCAGAATGTTGTCATCAAATACGAGGGGGAGGATGACGGTGGAGATGCAGACGATGCCGGTGTCGGAAACTTCGTTCTGTTTAACACACCGTGTAAGGAGAAAATAGAAGACTATCTGATGAACCCGACACTTCATTTGAAAAGAGAGGAAGCAGAATATTTGTGCCATCAGTTTTTAAGTGTGCCGGTTATGAAGAATACCCTGACAGAGTATTGTCTTAAGACAAAAACCTCGTTTGAAGGGGTGCCCCTTGCTGACATACCGACGGGGAATATGCCGGAGCTTCTTCGCCGTCATCTTGAGCTTGCAAACGAATTTGCGGATTTTATTTATGGAGCTTATATCGTATATAATCTTTTATTTTTTGAAAATGGCAGAGGGTGTGCCACGGTCGATGAAAAGCTCAAACTGGAAAATAAATATAGAATCTGGAAGAGAAATAATCGGGGACTGCCTCACAGAAATGAAATTTTAGGACTTGTGAGAAACCATGAGCATTATAAGGCAGCCCTTTTCGATTTTTTAAAAGAATTTGAAAATGCTGTAGATGCGAATGCTAAGGATATCTGCTCGGATGAGGAAAAACGGATTGTGAAGCAGAGGGAGCAGATATGTAAACGTGGAAAGGCTAAGATAGGGAAAGCGGGTGTGGGCTATGATTATCAGGAGCTTCATAAAACACCGATGAATTACAGACATGATACCGGTCAGACGATTATTTCTGATATTCTGAAAGGAATGGTGAGAGAGGATGCCCAGACGAAGATTTGATCAGAACAAAGACCGCGTGGATTATGGTGCGCTTTTAAGTGCAGATGCAGATTATATTCTGGAACAGGCGGTAGGAATGACCTATTCTTTAGATATGGAGGCACTGCTTGGGATACCGCTTTGCCTGGGGATGCATGGAGAGATGACAACCGGGCAGAAAAACAATCCATTGTATGTGCTGGAGGCGATCCGAAGGACAGGAAAAAAGCTGTCGATTTTCTGTAATGCCGGATGTATTCATGTTCCTAAAAAGGAAAGCAGGCTTTATGCTCTTTTAGAGGAAAGTATTCATGAAGTCAGGATGCCGGACTATAAGCATAATTTTCACCCGAAGCTGTGGGTGCTGCAGTATCGCCATGTACATGACGGCAGAACCTTGATAAAAATGGTTACCCTGAGCCGAAATCTTACCTTTGACCATAGCATGGATGTGGCTGTGGTTATGGATGGTTTTGTTGGAAATGCGATCAATCCGAAGAACCAGCCGATAGCGGATCTGCTTGCGTTTGTATCACAGTTTGACAGCAGGAAAAACCGCTACAGGCAATTGATAGAAAATGTCAGAAGAGTAGAGGATTTCGAACTTTTGGACTGCTTTGACGATTATGCATTTCATTCGTTCGGGATTTATGGGAAAACAGCCCACGGAATAAAAAAGGTCGCATCAAAGGAGCAGCCTAAGCATCCGGGAGAGATGTTCAGAGATTGCTCAGCGCTGTTTGTCATATCTCCGTTTTTGTCTGAAGGCGTAGTTTGCGATTTTTTAGAAGACGGTGGCAGTGATTCCGGGGCGGGACCGGAAAGGCGATGCCTTATCACCAGAGATTCCTCTGTTACACAGAGAATTTTTGAGGCGTTTCATAAAAAAGAGGGAGACGGAGTATGGGTGCTTCATCCTGCACTTAGTTCAAATGATGTCCTGGAGGATGGCGGGACATTTGGCTATACAACCAGGGATGTTCATGCAAAGATTTATTTTACGGAGAAGGATCATGAACCGAAAAAGCTGTATCTGGGCTCGCTAAATGCTTCCTATAATGCGTTTTATCATAATGTGGAGTTTTTGCTGGAGCTTTCCTATAAACCGTATCATGCCAGCTACCAGACAGTAAAGAATGATTTTATTCCCAGTGATGACGAAAAAAGATGTCCATTTGTGAAGCTGGATTCGTTTGAAGAAATCCCAAAAAGCGATGAGAAGACAGCTGTTGATTTCAGGGAAATTGTATATGGAATACAGTGCGCGCAGATCATCCCGGAGGCAGATACCTTTACCATAAGGGTAGATTGCGAACGGGATTTTGAAGGTGTTACCATTTGTCCTTTTTTCGTAAAAACGGCTATCAGGCCCCTCCGGACGGAGGTTCTGTTTGAAGGAGTGGCGTTAAAATTCCTTAGCAATTTGTTTCTTCTTTCGAAGGATGGTGTGGATTGCCTGATCCGTCTGGAGGTCAGTGGGATGCCGGGGCGGGAAAGGGAGGATGCCGTTTTTAATGACATCATCCGTAATCGTTCTATGCTTATGACGTATATGCGGTATTTGCTGGATGAGGATTTCTATGATAGTGTAGGCATAGAGGAGCTTTATCATCAGATGAGGGAAACAGATGATAACAAAGAAGACTATGGATTTGCGGCAGAGTCTGACATCTACGAAAGAATGTTAAAGGCTTCTGCAGAATACCCGGAGCGATTGGAAGATATGTATGAGGTCATAGAAAGGATTGATGATAAAAAGGCAGGAGAAGAATTCAGACAGCTGCTCGAATTATACAGAAAGCCTGAAGGAAGAAGGAGGAAAGGTCTTAAATGATGGCAAAGGACATTCAGGAGGCTACAGCGAACCGCATTGATGACCTTTTCAAAAAAGGGCACAAAAGGGTTTAAGAGGCAGATGAGTTGGGACT
>JAFVAA010000770.1 GCA_017476305.1 Lachnospiraceae bacterium | reverse complement strand
CGGGGAAAATACTCCAAACGATTCCGGAGCATCCTAATAGCCCAAACCAGAGATATATAAAAGCATGAATAGATACACCAATTTGGTGAAAGGTCTTTTTGAATTTTTTGGACTAACAGTCCAATGAAAATCGGAGCAAATTATAATGTTGTGAAGGATAAAAGTATGGATGAGCCAATTCTGAGACTGGTGGATGCCGGGTTGCCGGAACCGGAGTATATCGAGACTCCTAATACTGTGAGATTGGTTCTTAGGGATAATACAGCGCAAGGGCTCTGATAATGGGGGAAGATGGATTGCATTATAGAAGATATGTGATCACTGGTTGTTATGTCACATAAAAAGTTGGGAATAAATAATAGAAATTGGGATTAAAAGTGCAAACCGTGACATGGAAAAGTCCCTCTAACCTCCTTTTTTGTATATTTCTGGAATGGAGAAAAGGTTCAAATCCCTCCTTCTTCGTTACATTGTAAAGTGCTATAAATAGCGTGGATGCGTTGTTTGTGGCACTTTTGTTTTTGGTGAATTTTTAGATATCATTGGTATCATAATTTTGGTTTTTTGATTAGTAGATCTATATGCAGAGTTTAACTTTGATGATGGATTATTGACAAAAAGCAATCATGGAGATACAATGATGATAGGAAAAACAAAAAATGAAATCACAAACTCTACGGAGGATGAAGCCAAACGGCAGGAGAATATCAATCTGTTTCTGGATTATGTTTTAGATGAAGCAAAAGCCAAAGAAATCATAATGAGTCTTACGGTAATGGATTTTTCAGAGATTTTGCAGAATGAACATAGAGGTTATGAGCATGAAAGATTGTATGTATTTGGTAAGGATGTTACTCTTTTGGAGAGATATGGAACGGAAGAGAATACAGTGCCTCTTTATATCAAATTCAACAAGCTTGAAAACTGTTTTGTGATTGTGATTTCGTTCCATGAACAGAAATATCCACTTACATACTATTTCAAATAATCAGGAGGAAAAGAGGTGCCCATTATGACAGAAAGAAGAGATTTCTGCATAGAGTGCAGGAAAGAAACAGAGTATCTTTTACGGAAGAAAGACATCGTAAAGACAATAAGAGATAAGGATTATATATTTGGAATCACTGTAGCTGTATGTACAGAGTGTGGGGAGGAAATGAGTATACCCGGACTCATTGATAAGAATGTTCTGGAAATTGACGAGCAGTATCGA
The DNA here is from genome assembly GCA_017476305.1 of Lachnospiraceae bacterium. GTDB lineage: Bacteria > Bacillota > Clostridia > Lachnospirales > Lachnospiraceae > Butyribacter. Next base: position 3,595 of record JAFVAA010000770.1, on the reverse strand, counting down.
GCGGCAGAAGGTCTTGTATCAAAGGATGATATAGAAAGACTTATGAAAATTTATAAAATTGGTAAAGCACCTCTTTCACTTGCGCTTGTGTTTGGTGAAGTGACAATTCCGAGATATTTGGAAGGACAGGTGCCATCCAAAGAGTATGCTGATGTTATTAAAGCAGCACTGGCTTCCCCGGCATACATGAAACAGAAACTTGTGGAGAACCGGGAGAAGTTGACGGATACGGCATATAAGAAGGCGATTGCGGCAACAGACAGTATAGAAAAACTTTTTTCCGTTTCAGATAAAATGCTCAGTGTAATTGCATATGTATTTGAAAAATTAGAAGAAGTCACTCCGCTTATGTTGCAAAAACTCTTGTATTTTATTCAGGGGATTTATTCTGCACTGAATGGAAAACCTATCTTTGAAGAAGATTGCAGAGCATGGATTCATGGTCCGGTTTATCCGGAGGTTTATGATTTATTTAGGGATTTCAAATATAATCCGATTGATGATGCCCGTTTTGCATTATTGGAAAGAATGGAAGATACGCTGACAGAAGAAGAAAAGCGGGTGATTGACCTTGTTTTGAATACGTTTGGAATGTATGGCGGAAAAATGCTGGAGAAGATTACTCATAATGAGATTCCATGGCAGGAGGCGAGAAAAGGCTACGGAGACAGCATTCCTTCTAGTGAAATCGTGCCAAAAGACAGGATTATGAAATACTATATTGCGGTAAATCAAAAATATGAGATAGGTACGGAGACTGGTCTTCGGTCATATATCCGTGATATGTTGGGAAATGCATCGTAAATTATAAGATATGAAGGCTTGTATATTCAGGGAAATAGGGTATGCTGCTGATTTTGTGCACTGCCATACCTGTAATCGGGCAGGGAAGATTCTTCTTGCCCGCCCGCCCGGATTTTAAAGCATTATTTTACTGCCTCCAAAGCCGTGATGATCTGCTCTGGCAAAAAGGGCTTGGTTATATACTTGTCTGCCCCCGGTTGTAAAGCTTTTTCTTTTGTTTCATCAGAATTGTCTGCTGTAACCATGATGACCTTTACTATATCGTATTTGGATTTTATGTTTTGTAACAGCTCTAATCCACTCTTGTCCGGCAGATTGATGTCTAACAAGACAAGGTAAGGGATTTCTTTTGCAATTGTTTCCAAAAGCTGTTTGCCTGTCTTTGCTAATGTGATGTTCTGGCCTCCTTCTTTTTTGAGGATATCGTACAATGACTCACGTACAAAAGCGGAATCATCGCAAATTACATATTTTTCCATATGGCACCTGTCAAGCAGTTCATCTGTCGTCACTTGAAAATAATCTGAAAGAGCACACAGCATCACAATATCCGGCAGAACCGCCCCTGTTTCCTATTTAGAAATCATCTTGTCACTGATTCCCAGTTTTTCAGCAAGCTGCTTTTGTGTCAGCCCCCCTTCTTTCCTTCATTCTGCTATAAATTTTCTTGTTTTTATCTGATCCATACTATTTCAATCCCTCATTCAACATATAGGTGCTGCCGGTTTTTTCCAAAAAAATGCCAAAAATACAAAAATAATACCAGACAGCATTACTCCTTCTCTATCAGCATTTCTACCCGTTCAATTATATTTTTTGTATCCTCATCTCGCAGATGCCCTATAATGTCATATCTTCTCGCCTGCAGATCCATTGTTTTTAACTGGTCGCACATCACAAATCCGTCAACAAAATCATATCCTGTCAGTTCGTAGTGAAACGGATTATTTCGCTTTGTATGCGTGACAGGACATAAAAATGCAAGTGTCAGTCTGTCATTCAGCAGTCTGTTGCTAATCACAACCGCCGGTCTAAATCCTGCCTGCTCATGTCCTCTTTGAGGATTAAAACCAATTTTTAAAACATCCCCCTGTTTTACCATACTTCTTCTCCCATCGGAACTCCTGTGTCTATATGTTCAACATCCCAGGCACCTATTTCATCAATCGGCTTGTTATAGTATTCTTCAAGAAATCTTTCTCCCCTAAGACGCTTCTTTTTCGGAGTCATAATTATCCTGTTGTCTTCCACCACTACATTTAATATATCCCCTTTTTTTACATTCAGCCTTTTGACAATATCATGCGGAATCGTAGTAGTAAGACTATTTCCTACTTCTCTTAAGATTATGTCCATAAATATGCCCCCCTTTCTGTCTGTGTATACAAGTATATACCATTTAGGATACTCTGTCAATTACAGGATTTTTTTGACTTTCCCCATTTTTTCGTTAGATATTAAGATATGCTCAATGATTCTATGTATTTAAAACTATCTGATTTTGTGACAATGCCACTTTAGAGCAAGAATGACCACCGGTTATGTTTTTTTAATTAGTATTTATCGCTCTCTGCCTGGTAGGATAGTCTATTACAGTAGTTTGAGCAGTATCAATATCTAATGTGGAAAGCCAAAGAAAATTCGTTGACATAGCAAAGCAAAACTACTTTCACAAATAAAAAGGACTGACGTGCAAACCTTCAATATTACATCACCACATATTCCAAAGGGTAATCAATCGCCAAAGCATTGGGTATCCCCTCATGCACCGGCATGATCTTTAGTCCTTTCTCCGCTCTATCGCAGTCAATGCGGATTATATACCCTTCGTAATGGTTGATGTCTATGCTATTGCATTTTGGATTGTATTCTGCGTGTATCATTTTCATAATACCATGCCTTCTTTCTTATTCGTAGTTTAAGCATGTTTATGTAAGCGTGGGCTGTGAGTAATATCATTAACTATGTGAAACTCCATTTTCCCATTTGGATACAGCCGCAACGGACACTCCCATTTCTGACGCTAATATTTCCTGCGTGATATCTTTTTGTTTTCTAAGCTTTTGGATTTGATTTCCGATATTCATATCTATCACCTCATTTGATTATTGTTTTGTACATGTACATATTAATGATAAAATATGTGTACCGAAAATACAATCGAAAGCTATTCCGCTTTTTTTACTTTGGTTCAAATTTAGATATCACTTCCTAATATTCACCTTTTGCTATTTCATTCACCGCATCATCGATATCGTCCTGGTTCATTCCTGTAGCGTGGGTACTTTGACTTTTGATTAGAGTTTCTGTGTGCCGAGTGAATATTCGGCATTCTGCATAGTAGTGCCTGAATATATTGGAATAACCATCACTTATGATACCTCTGTAATCCGTCTCAAAGAAGGGATTATGGCGTTTTCCGGGTTGCATATGTGATCTAAGTTATATTATAATAACATCATAATATTTTGGAAGGGAAGAGGTTTAGAACTGTGAGGTGATAAGATGGAAATTTATCATGGAAGTAATGAAATAGTTGAAAAACCGGAAATCCGTACAGCAAAGTATGGGAAGGACTTTTATTATGGTTTTTATTGTACGGTTTATAAGACGCAAGCAGAGCGATGGGCAACCCGGTTTGGATATGATTCATTTTTTAAGAGCGGAGGAAGTATATGATGTTTTAGCAGGAGTCGAATACGAGGTGCCTGATTTCTGGGGTGTTGGAGAGATTTTTGAGAGATTAATTGAGGATGTTAACGATGATAAAGATAGAATTGAGGGGATTGTT
>JAFVAA010000769.1 GCA_017476305.1 Lachnospiraceae bacterium | reverse complement strand
TATTTCATAGCAGTTCCTTGTGCACATGCAGGCATTTAAGTAACCACACCGTATTTTCTCTATGCAGTTATTAAATGAAAGAACCTGCCGGTTTGTATCGTAAAAACGACAGATTCTCTCATATGAAAGCTAACCAGCAGAACAGTTGGTACGAAATACAATTATCCATTGGGGAGAAAAAGTTCTGCTGGTCAATTTATAGAAAGCGCTATTTATCAAAGCACATTTCTATCTAGCTGCTACTTTTCGAACAGAGAATATCATGCCTCTTGCAAAGCATTGCCGCCCGTTCTCTTGCATGTTCCACATACATCATTCCCCGTTCATTCATGATCGCTTGTACAAAAGAAAGAATCCGAAGTCCCACACTCGAAATATCCTCGACCTTGTCCATATCAAAACATATTTTCTCTATCCCACTAAGCCCATAGGATATCAAATGTTCCAACTCCTCTTCCGTTTCCTTGTCAAATTTTCCTTCAAAATCAACACTCATTGTTCTTTCACTTCTGTCTACCTTCATTTTTCCTATCCTTTACATCTATTGATATTTTCTCAAATACTACACTGCAAAGCTGTCCACCTTGCTCTTTAGGGAAGTAATGCTCACCGTCACTTCCTCCGCTTCACCGGACACACTCTCACTCGCTCCTGCAATCTCCTGCAGGTTATCATTGACGGAATTTACCGCCATGTTAAGCTCCTCCTGTGACTGTTCGATATTTCCCAGTGTGTCTGTGATATTCAGAACGGATGCCGACAGTTCCTCCGTCCCTGCTCCGATTTCCTCACTCATACCGGCATAGTATCCTGCATCCTCGCTGTAATCCCCGGCAAGCTTTTCCAGTCCTTCATAGTCCTTCAGCACTGTTTTATCGATAAATTCCAAAATCTCCGTACTTTCCCTGGAAAGTGCCTCCACATTCTTTAAGACTCTGCCTGTCAGTTCATTTACTTTGTCAATCTCACTCGTCGTATTCTGGCTGAGCTGTCCGATCTCCGTGGCAACTACCGCAAATCCCTTTCCGGCTTCCCCGGCTCTCGCTGCTTCTATGGAAGCATTTAATGCTAAAAGATTCGTCTGTCCCGCGATTGCCTGGATTGCATCGGAAACCCCGATGATGTCCTCGATCACCTTTGCTCCCTCTATGGCAGCCTCTAACTTCTTCCGGCTCTCCTTCGCCACCTGAACGGCATGGTTCTTATTTGCGATCATCTCCGGTGCCATCTCATCTACTCTTTTCTGTGTATCTTTCGCTCTCTTTGCCATCTTCTGCGCATCCTTCGCCAGACCGTCCACTGCCTCAGATACTTCCCTGCAGGTCTCACCGATCAGTGTTATGCTCTGCGTCTGGTTATCTACATTTGCGCCCGTCTCCTGCATCGTGGAACTGATCGTAGTGATATTCTGGCTCATTTGTCCGATCTTTTCATTCGCATTCGTCATCTTCTGTTCAATATAAACAGATTCCTCCTGCGTCTTTTTTATGGTCTCCAGGAACTGCTCCTTCAAAATGTCAATTAGGAAACGGATCTCCTCGACTTCATTTTTCCATGTTCCTGTTTCTTTTCCCGATACCATCTTTTCTTTGATGAACTGCTTTAATTCATTCATTGGTGCAAGCTGTTTTTTAATCAGAAATCTCATGACAAGTGCCACGACCGCAAGACAGATCAGCAGGTAGAACACACAGGTAAAGATAAGGGAATTTAACGGACTTACTACTACATTTTTAGGAATTGCCATTCCGAAGATCCATCCGCACGACTCCACCGGTACGGTAACGAAATAGGTCTGTTTTCCGTTGTAATCCTTTCCCTGTACCTTTTCTTTTCCCGGTTCCTTCATAATCTCTTCCACAGCCGGCACAGCCTCACTGACAGATACTGCCTTATCCTCACCCGGCATGAATTCTTCATTCGGATGGCTGACATAATTCCCGCTGCTGTCTGCTAAAAATCCATACTCCCCGCTTTCCTGCTTTGAGGATTCCAAAACCGCATTGATCGTATCCAGGGTATAATCTGCCCCGATCACTGCGAACAGTTCACCATCAATATAGATTGGTGTCGCTACCGTTACACACATCCCACCGACCAGCACATCCATATAAGGATCGGTTACGATGGTCTCTTTTTTCTCCTGTGCCGATTTATACCATCCCCGCTCTGTCGGATTGTACCCCTCCGGTGTCGTCGCATCTACATTTGACTGCACAAAATCCTTCTTAGCCGTACCTATGTAAAGATTCAGCAGATTTTCCCTTCCCTCTGCAAAGGAGCTTACGATGCTCTGCAGCATCTGATTTCGTCGTTCCACTGCTTCTGCTGTCTGTCCGCCACCCTGATTCATGGTAACTACGCCTATGACACTCTGCATCACGCCTTCTGTCATGCTTTTTTCTGCCTCAAACCATGTGTTGATCTCCTCCGCATGATAATTCGCATTTGCCTTCAGAGAATCCTCTGAAATGGTCATGATACTGTTTCCTGAAATAAAAACCACCGCTACCCCTAAAAGGAGCATGGCTGCTTCTATCACAGTACTGACTGCTACCGTTAATGTACCTTTGATTGTCTTAAACATGGTAAGTTCTCCTTTCTTTATAAATCAGCTTTCTTTTTATCCTGTCTCCTTCTTAAAAATCTTCCAGTTCATCAAATAACCCCTTTTCAACCAGCTTTATGTATTTTTCATCTATAGCTGCCGGTTTCTTCTTTTTTTTAATCATCTTTCTCTTCTTCCATACAAGAGTTTAAGCAACCGGATATACTCAATCAGATCGCCTTTTTTAAACATATTTGTGCCCACCTTACTTTTCCATTTTCCCGTGCCTTATTACTCCTGTGGCAGAATCGCCTCAATCTGTATTATCCCCTCTGTCAAATATTGGATGATCTCTTCTTTTTCCCGGAAAGGGATTTCCTCCCTTGAAATCACACCGCTTAAAAATACCATATTTCCAAACAATTCCGGTAAAAGCGGATGCATCCAGTTTTCCTTCCTGCCATATGCTTCCTTAAATATTTTCCAAAACCTCTCCGTCTGCCCTATCGTAAGCCCAAACTTTTCTATCGTAGATGTATTCGCCCCTTTCTGTTCCAGCTCATATGTCAAAAACATTTTTGATATTCCATAAATCGGATGACCGATATAAATCTGGTTCAGATCCAATAAAAACAAATCCCCCTTCCAGACCAGAACATTCCCACAATGAAGATTTCCAAAAACTAAAGAATGTTCCTTTGGAATTTTCTTTAAAAGCTGTTCCAGCTTTTTTGCCGGCACAGAACGAGACATTCCCATATCTTTTTGCACCCAGTCCAAAAATACCTCATCTGCAAAAGCAAACAGATCCTCGCAAACAGAAATCATTTGTGCCATGCACAAAAAATCCACCAGGACTTCTGCCCAATATGACATGGTTTCCGGTTCTTCTGAAAGGATCTGCCCCAAAGTTTTTACTCCCGGAAGATGATAAATAATTCCATATGCTTCCTGTATCCGGACAAGCTCATAACTAAGTACGCAGGGAATTCCATTTTTCATTAAAAATCTGGCGGCATTACAATCATTTATGATATCCTTTATTTCTATCTCCGGATCATAGATTTTTATGATCCGGGTTTCATCCATGCGAAAAAGCATGCTTCTCTTTTTCCCAAATAGAGTTTCTTCCAATATCATAACTTCCCTTCTTAACTTTATTCATACTGGTACTTTTCAATCTCCTCATTCAAAACAGAGGATCTGGAAACATTTTCTAAAGAACCCTCTTCCAACTCTTTCATCCTGTCTGTAATATCCGCAGAGGATGTACTCAGATGGCTGACTCTGTCTGCGCTATTACCTACCGCTCTGTTTATCTC
>JAFVAA010000768.1 GCA_017476305.1 Lachnospiraceae bacterium | reverse complement strand
GGATATAGACAAAACAAATCCCGCATCAGGCAGACAAACCCCAAAAAGCCTGTGAAAAAATCTCTAATCTCCCCATCAGCCCGGCATCTTTGTGACAGACTTTAATCTGTTGAACTCCTGAGATACCGAATCAAGCATCGTATAATATTTGATCTGGTTTTTTGCAAGCTCTGCACTCTCTGTATCAATGTCCACATTATTTCCATCAATTCGATAGCTGACATCTTCATACTCCGTATATGTAGTAGCAAACAGATCATCCAGATCCGCTCTTGCGACTTCCCTGTCCAGATTATCCGTATAGCCGACCTCTGCCATCAGGTAATCCTCGAACTGAACATCCTTCCGTTTATATCCGGGCGTATCTACATTCGCGATATTATTTGATATTACGGAATTTCTGGTCCAGCTGGCATCCAAACCTTTTTCCAAGATATTGATATAATCAAATGCCCCTGTCCTAACCATATCTAACTCCTTTCCGACTAATTTTTATCAAACGAAGCTCCCGTTCTCATCTGCCGGATCCTACGAAAAAATAAAAACCGATGCTTCGCTGCATACTTTTTGCCTAATCATACATATATAATTATAGAGAATTTCTGATAAATTACAAGAGGAAACTGAAAAAAAGTTACAAATACCAAAAAAAGTCAGTAAAATCCGACTTTTTTCGCAAAAAATATTTTTCACCGTGACAACTCCCGCAGAGAAATATCCTGTGGAAAGCTTTTAAAAAACAATTCATTTCGTATCTTTACATAGGTTCCTTTTTTCCCTGCAGATCTCGTTTCAAGAACTCCCGCACCGGCACATTTTTTCAGGGCATTGACAATGACCGACCTGGTAATCCCGACACGTTCTGACACTTTACTGGTGATCAAAAGTACCTCCTTCTGTCCGGACATTTCCTCCAGGATAGAAAGAATCGCCTGTTTTTCCAATCTGGAAAGGGTTTGATATAATGCAGCCACTTCCTCCTCCCTACTGCTCTCTTCCGTCATTTCCTCCGACACGGAACGCTGCATGGCAAGTCCGATTACCGTAGCGGAATATTCATTTAAGATCACGTCATCGATAGAAAACGCTTCCTCCGGTCTGTACACGATCAGGGAACCAAGCCGTTCTCCCCCCATCGCCACAGGCGTGACCATCATAAAACAGCTCCCTGGTCTTTCTGCAGATCCCCGTTCCGCGGAAACCCCTAACAGGCTCAAATTCACATTTTCATTTGTAGACAGGATATCAAGCAGCCGATCCTTTACTTTGGAATCAATATACTTTCCGTATCGTGTTCTTTCAAACGGTGGAACTGCAGGAATCTCTGTTCTTTCCATCACGCCCAGCAGTTTCCCCTTTCTGCTGAGCAAAGCGACATTTGCAGAAAGGATACCGGACAAAACATGGCAAAAATCCTTAAAATCTATGATATTTACCTCCCGCTTATTTAAAAGCCTGTTGATTCTTCTGGTCTTATCTAGCAGTTCTATACTCATTCCTTTGCTTCCTTAGCTCCTTACTCCTCGGTTTTTTCCAGTTTTTTCACATATCCGCACTTTTCATCCATGCAGACAAGCTTATTTCCTTTTTCGACCATAGCACCGCCACACTGCGGACATTTCTCCTTTGAGGGCTTCTGCCATGACATAAAATCACAATCCGGATAGCCGATACATCCAAAATACCTTCTGCCTTTTTTTGTCTTCCTGCCCACAATATCCTTCCCGCACTTCGGGCATGGTACTCCGATCTTCTCCAGATAGGGTTTCGTATTTCTGCACTCCGGAAATCCCGGACATGCCAAAAACTTTCCGTGAGGACCATACTTCACGACCATGTTCCGGCCGCATTCTTCACAAATGACATCCGTGACCTCATCCTCGATCTTTACCTCCTCCAGCTCCTTATGAGCCGCCTCTACCGCTTCATGCAGATCCGGATAGAAATTCTCTACTACTGTCTTCCATTTGACCGATCCATCCT
>JAFVAA010000767.1 GCA_017476305.1 Lachnospiraceae bacterium | reverse complement strand
TGTTTAACTATCCAGTACAAGATACGATGGCTGTCCATCACTTTTGGCTCTGTTTCGATAGAGGTAATGATGTCAGAAAGCCTTGAAAAATCTTAAATTAAGGCTTGACATTATAGGAAGGAAAGGTGGTGGTGTGTATGGTTATGACTGCGACAGCGAATGATACAGTCAGGATTCAATCCAATATGGTTCTGATATCGGAAGATGAATATAATGAGCTTCTTCGTGCCAAGGAGAATGATGAGTATCGTAAAAAGCTTGAAAGGTCAGTGGAACAGGCGAATCAGGGGAAAGTGGTAGTAAAGAGTATGGAAGAATTGGAGAAAATGGCATTATGAGCAGACCACAATTTTCGGAAGATGCCTGGGATGAGTTTGTATATTGGCATTCTCAGGATAAAAAGACAGTTGATAAAATTAACAAGTTAATTGCTGATATTATGCGCAATGGAGCTACAAAGGGGATAGGATCGCCGGAACCACTTAAGGGTAACATGAGTGGATGTTATTCCAGAAGAATTAACGAAAAAGACAGACTTGTGTATAGAATTATAAATGGAGATGTGATAGAGATTATTTCTTGTAAGGGACATTATAATGATAAATAGGTGGTAGAAGAAAAGGTAGAAGAAAAGGTAGAAGAAAAAGTAAAATAAGGGGTTGACAATGCTGGTCGGTTGTTGTAGACTGTCTGTAGATGGTCTGTAATAACCGACCGTTTTTTGTGAATTTCATCTCTTTGATATGCGCATAAGATGATTTACTAAGGAACCGTGCATTAATAATTTACTCATTTTTCGGGCAGAAACAGCATATGTGCAAGCGTTTCCGCACGAAAAACGGTAAATTTGATTTTGCACAGACTCTAATGAAAGTATAATGATTAAGAACTAATTATGGAGGGCTTAGGTATGGAGTATTTGAAATTATGTGACAGCGATTACCGCTTTATGCTTATTGTATGGGAGCATGCGCCGGTTCCATCGGGAGAGCTGGTGAAGCTCTGCAGGGAGGAGTTTGACTGGAAAAAATCCACGACCTATACGGCGATTAAAAAGCTGTCGGAAAAGGGGTATATTAAAAATGAAGATGCCGTGGTTTCTGTGCTGATTCCGAAGGAGCGCGTGCAGAAAGACGAGTCGAACTACTTTGTGGAGAGGACGTTTGGAGGCTCCCTGCCACAGTTTTTAACGGCATTTTTAGGTGGAAAGAAGATATCGACGGAGGAGGCAGACAGGATTAAGGAAATCATTGACCGGTATAGTGATTCGGAATAAAAGTGAGTCTGGAGGGAAAAGGGATGATTTATACAGTATTTGTAAATGTGGTAGAAATGGCGATTACAGCTACGGTGGTAATTTTAGCGGTTCTTTTTGCCAGAATATTTTTGGGGAGATTTCCGAAAAAATATTCGTATGCTCTGTGGCTGATCGTGGGAATCCGTCTTTTATGTCCATTCGGAATGTCTTCTTCCGTCAGTGTATTTAACCTGTTTGGAGCGCATGACCTGTCGATTTCCGTCTATCAGACAGAGGAAATGGACGGGGTGCTCCGGGAAAATGCGGGTG
>JAFVAA010000766.1 GCA_017476305.1 Lachnospiraceae bacterium | reverse complement strand
TTCAAATTTCTGTTTGTTGTATCTGCCAAGCTGTTTCCGTAAGACTTCGATCTGACTTGCAAGGCTTTTATCTCCCCCGGATTCTTCCTTTTTTATCCGCAGATCTTTCAGTGTGCTTTCAGCCATTGCCTTCGCACAGACAAGGATATTTTCCTGCAGTTCTAAGGCATTCAGTTTGACATGCCCTGACCTGCACCGGTAGGATTTGCCATTATTATATTTACACATTGCCTTTCCACAATGTCCGCATACGATAAAAGCCCGTTTCCATTTTCCCGCCGGCTGCCGCTTTTGGTAATCCCTACGTCCGACCGCCCTATGTGCCGCATGGAACAGCTCTAAGGACACAAGTGGCTCATGACAGTTCTCCACCACGATCCAGTCCTCTTTCTCCTTCGCAATGACCTTATGCCCCGTATCCAGATTATCGGCAAATTTATTGTTGATCACTTTGCCGATATAGACCTCATTATAAAGGACTTCCATGACCGTTGTGGGACTCCACATCCTCTGTCCAAAGTCCCTGCAATGGTTGCGGACGATCCCTTTCTTATCATAGTATTCCAGGATACTGTCCTGCCCCGCACCATTGAGGATATTTGAAATTTCCGTATATTTCTTCCCGTCTGCCGCCATCTCAAAGATCATCTTTACCACCGGTGCCGCCTCTGGATCAGGCTCCAGCCTGTGCTTGTCCTCCGACGACTTCCGGTAGCCATACGGGGCAAAGGAAGCGATATACTTCCCCTGCTTTGCAAGCACCAGCTTTGCAGACCGCACCTTTCTTGAGGCATCCTTGCAGTACATGGCATTGACAAGGTTCTTTAAGGCAACGCCCATTCCCCCGGTCGCACCATTATTCAAGTCACTGTCGTAATGGTCATTGACGGAAATGTACCGTATCTGAAGAAGCGGAAATATGCACTCCATATAATTCCCGACTTCCAAATAATCCCTGCCAAGCCTGCTGTAATCTTTTGTAATGATGATGTTTATCTGCCCGGCTTTTACCATCTTCATCATCCTTTGGAAGTCCGGCCTTGAAAAATCCGTGCCGGAATAGCCATCATCTGAAAATTCCAAAACATCACAGCCGGAAAGGTCCGGCTGTCCAGCCACATAGTCCAACATCAGTTTTCTCTGGTGGGAAATACTGTTGCTCTCGTCCGTTTTTGCCTTGTCGTCATCTTCATCGGAAAGACGCATATACAGGGCTATCGTTTTATCTGCCATTTTCTGCCTCCCTTTCCTCTGAAATCTTTAACAGTTCCTCCATAAAATCATCATAGACCAGATGGACTTCGATATTCCCGCCCGGATGACAGATCACCTTTGAAACAAAAACATCTGCCATCTCTTTTGTCAGCTTTCTCCGTTTCAGATATTTGTTCACAGTTTCCTCCCAATCCTCATTGATATGGAAGTCTTTTTCATAAGCCCTCTGGCGGATAAGGAGAATGTCAATCTGTCCTGAAATCTCCTTTATCCTCTCCTCATATTCATTCTGGTACTGGCACAGTTCTTCAGCAGTGATCAGCTTATCCCGGTAGTCCTCATAAAGACCGCCTTTGTTATTGCTGATCCGCTGCACTTCCCGGCGGAGCTTTGCGATCTCCTTTGCATACACATCGTACTGCATGACATTTTCTTTGCGGGAATTTAATCTCCCGACAAGGGCAATCTTATCAATGCAGACTGTCATGTGCTCTTTGATCACATCAAAGACTGCCGTTTCCACATCTTCGATCAGAATGTCTTTTCCATTGCTGCAGTTTCCAAGTTTCTTACGCCTGTCTGAACAGTAGTAGCCAAAATCATCAGTATGGTACTGTCTCCGCACACGCATCCTGGCTCCGCAATCCCCGCAGAATATCTTTCCACTGAATTTGTTCTCCGGCGGTGGGATATAGTTCGGATCTTTTACAGCAAGTTTTTTAGGATGCCTCGCTGAAATCTCCTTTATCTTCTCCTTAACCTTTTCAAAGGTCTCTTTATCAATGAGCGGCTCATGTGTTCCTTCCACCCTTATCCACTCTGATCTGTCCGTGATCCGGTTCTTCTCCCCGGTGGCAAGACACTTTACCTGTTTTCCATGCACGCTGTTCCCGATATAATACTCGGATGAAAGCATCCTGCTCACATGGGAATAATCCCAATCCTTGACCTTTGCCACCTTCTCCATGTTTCCCCTTTTTGCATAATAATACTTCAAAGGGGAAGGGATTCCCTCTGTCCGTAAGAGCTTTGCAATATCCGTATAATTTACTTCCTCAAGAAAGAGTGCAAATATACGCTTTACATACTCATTACTTAAATCTCCTGACAGTTTCTCACCTGCCGGGATGTAATCTTTGCCCATATCATCCTCATTCTCCATCCCTGCGATGACTTCCATGCACTCCCGGTACTGATCGTCATAATCAAATATGATCTCTATATGCGTTTTGTCCATCACCCTGATTTCACGGATCAGCGATACCGCAAGCGTAAGTTTTTTTGTGGCTGACACTACACTCGCCGTAAAGGTCACTTTATCTGTATATGTGCCATTCTCCACCTGTGTCGGATCTCCGGTCACGACTGCCCCGATTGCCACACTGCCGGTCTCCTTGTCTATATCA
>JAFVAA010000765.1 GCA_017476305.1 Lachnospiraceae bacterium | reverse complement strand
TTTTTTCTCCGGCTTCTGGTCAGCCTGATATCTAACATCTTATCCACCCTATAATGTCTTAGCTCCTCATATTCTGCATCAAAACCTATCATATAATAGTTTTCTTCTGCCCAGCAGAGTGCCCATGGACTGATTTGATATACTTTTCCACCATGTCTGAGTTCCTTCTCCTTTTTTAAATTCCACCGGAAATATTGAAATTCTATTTGAACATCCTTAGAAATCGCTGTATGTATCTGGTCTACATTATAGTAAATCCTTTCATTGTCTGTCTTTACTCTCCCGGCTACGATGACCTGACGCTGAAGCGTTTTCGCTTCCCATATGCTGGAAAGCTTTTCTAACTTCCTGATCAATTCCTTCGATTTTTTCTCTGTGATAAACTTGGCAGACTGTACAGAATCTACGAGAAGCTTTAACTCTGCCAGTTCAAATCCCCTATGCCCCAGATGATAATAATTTTTTCCTCTTTGCCGAGTAATAATATCTATCCCAAATTCCCGTAAATGCTCCATATCTCTATAAATCGTTTTTCTTTCCGTAGAAACTCCGTATTTTGAAAGTTCCTCCATGATTTCTAAAATACTGACTGCATGTTCCTCATCTGTTTTCTCCCATAATATTTTTAGTAAATATAGTAATCGCAATTTTTTATCTGCCATCGCCTTCCTCCATAAAATATCTGCGTCAAATCCTGACCACGAAGCATTTTTTTTTACACCTGCCGGATCAGGCACTCCATCAAGCCCTGCCCCCATCCTATGTTTCTCTTTGCTCATCTATTGTCATTTTATCCATTCTCCAATCATCAAAAAATATAAAACCTTTTACAGATTCCAACAAAAATTACTTTAAATTATTCAAATAAAAAAATTTCTCTTGCTTTTTCCATGCAACATGCTACAATACTTGTAAGTTGACTTGCGAGGGATACAGGCTGGGTTCCCGAATGGGAGTAGGTGTATACCGAGAATTCCTTTGCCCCTGGAGTCAACTTTTTCTTTTAGCCTCTCCCCTTCGCTCTACTCCTCCAGCATCCACTCCACCACATTCAAAGACCGAATCCCATCATACGACGAATCTAAGCCTGTTTCTAAAGAAAGCACCAGTTTCCCACAATTATCCTGTATTTTTCTAAGAGGTCTTAGCTCCCTTTCCCGAATCTCCTCATCAGTCATCGCTTCCGTTACCTGTATATATATTTTTTCCTCCACAGTCGTTGCGATAAAGTCCACCTCCATTTGGTCAACCTTCCCAATCGCTACATCATACCCCCTGCGCAAAAGCTCAAAGTATACCACATTTTCCAGGCTATGCCCACTGTCACGATTTCTGTAGCCCAGCAGATAATTTCGAAGTCCCATATCCACGATGTAATATTTTCCTAATGTTCTCAAAAACTCCTTCCCCTTGATATCAAATCGCTTAATCTCATAGAAAAAATAACTGGAAAGAAGTGCATCCACATATTCCTGGACTGTATGAGCACTTGGTTTTCCTTTTCGTCTTCCGGTATTCAGAAGACCTTCATCCACTAAAACATTTCCAATCGAAGATACGGATATATTACTACCAATATTATCTGCCAGAAAAAGAACAATCTTTCTAAGAAGCACTGCATCTGCGATCCGCTTCTGTCCCTTTCTTTTTTCTCTCTCCAAAATGTCTCTGACAATCACAGTCGAGTAAATACCATCCAGGAGGGACAGCACTCTTTCCTGTTCCAACCCAATATCAGCAATCCCCGGCATACCACCAAACCGCATATAAGCATCAAACACCTCTTTCAATTCATACCTTGCCTCATTCTTATCAAAAGCAGCCTTGCTATTTTTCCCAAAAATATTTTGTACGGTCCGTACTTCAAATCCATGAAAGTACAAAAATTCTGAAAAAGATAATGGAAGCATCTTTATTTCCACACATCTCCCCGAAAGATACGTAGAATATTCAGAAGATAACAGGTATGCATTCGAACCCGTGATATAAATATCACAATCAAAATCCACACGAAAAGAATTGATTGCCTCCTCCCATGCATCAATCCTCTGTAATTCATCCAAAAAAAGATACATCCTTTTTTCGGAAACAATCCTCTCCTTCACATAATCATATACCCCATCAGAGGTCATATCTTTAAAATCATGTGCCTCAAAATTCATCTCTATAATCTGTTCATCCAGAATTCCCGTATTTTTCAAATGTCGTACCATCAGCTTTAAAAGACTCGATTTCCCACATCTTCTGATTCCTGTTATGATTTTAACCGGTTCTGTATCCTGAAATCCAATCAGCTTATCCAGATATCGATTTCTATTCTTTAACTCATGCGTTGCTATCATATACATCCCTCCCACTCAGGATAATATAGCACAAAACCTTATAAAAATCAATTTTTTGCATTTCAGTGCATAAAATTGATTTTTTATGTTTTTTTTGCATTTCAGTGCAAAAATTTTAGTTTTTATCTTTTTTTCGCATTTCAGTGCATAATAAAATCCTGCATTCCTATCTGCTATTTTTTCCATTCATAATATCTGTAAATCTGAAAATACTATAAAACATATAAGTTTGTATAACTTATATACATTCTAAAAAAGGAGGAAAAAAATCATGTCAATGTTAGATAAAACCCAGGCACCTCCTCTCGCTATGGCAACGATACCAAAACAGGAGTGGTGCGAACCGTATGACTGGGGAACTGCATTAAAGGAAGGAACCATATTTCCATGCTTAAACCTTACGTTCTTTAAGGCACAGGACGGTGACAGCAATATTCAGACCAGCAGCAATACCTCGAATAAAGAGCAGAAAAACAGGGAAGAAATGATGTCTCGTCTTTCAGAAATCAGCTTTGCGCTGAACGACCTGACGCTTTATCTGGATACGCATCCGGATTGCCAAAACGGACTTGCCCTATATCACAAGCTAATGAAAGAGCGTTTGGAGCTTTTGGCAGATTTTGCAAGAAATTTCTATCCTGTCACACAGGCTTCCGCCATTACAGGAGAATGCGACGAAAATATTTATGGCTGGGGCGAAGGCCCGGCACCATGGGAAGGAGCGTGCTTATAGATGTTTGCCTACGAAAAAAGATTACAGTTTCCGGTAAAAATTAAAAAGACAAATCCAAATATTGCGAAGCTCATCATCAGTCAGTACGGCGGACCGGACGGAGAGCTTTCTGCCAGCACGAGATATCTCGCACAGAAGTATTCCATGCCGGATAAGAGAGTCGGAGGACTTCTCACGGATATCGGTGTGGAGGAGTTAAATCATCTTGAAATGATCTGTGCGATGATCTCTCAGCTTACCAGAGATTTAAATGAAGAAGATTTAAAGACAGCATGCTTTGATGCC
>JAFVAA010000764.1 GCA_017476305.1 Lachnospiraceae bacterium | reverse complement strand
TGCATCCTTATACCCTACCGATTCACCTCTGTCTTTCCGAAAATCTCCATCTTTTCCCCATACAGGCATACCGTCAGACTCTTTCCCTCTTCTGCGGTAATCGTAATGCGCTCCCTCTGCACCTCCACGAAGAGCCGCACCTCCTTATAGATCAGGTGAAAGCTGTAGCCCTCCCACTCCTCCGGCAGAGTCGGAGCCAGTTTCAACAACCCGCCATCTGTACGCACCCCGCCAAATCCGTATACGATGTTCATCCATGCCGCTGCTATGGAGGTCGTATGTAGGCCTTCCCTGGTATTCCTGTTATAGTTGTCCAGATCCAGGCGGGTAGCAAAGCCAAAGAAATCATACGCTTCCTTTGCTTTTCCTATCTGCGCCGCCAGAATCGAGTGCACAGACGGGGACAGGGAACTCTCATGGATCGTGCGTGGTTCATAGTACTCATAATTCGCAGAGATTTCCTCTTCCGAAAATTGATCATTAAATAAAAGCATGAGCATCAGCACATCCGGCTGCTTGATCATGTCATTTCTGTACAGCCTGTCATAGGACCAGTGGTCATACAGCGGAAAATCAGAGACCGGAATCGCATCCACATCCACATGCGGCAGGTCAAAGAATCCCACATGCTGCTCATACAGCAGTTCCTTCTTCGGAATGAACATCTTCGCCGCTTTTTCTTCCCAGTCCGCTAACTCTTCCTCCCGTAAAGAGACTTTCTTTTTAAACCCGTCATACCAGGAAGCATCTTTCGACAGTCTTTCCAGTGTCAGTAAGGTATACTGCATCGTAAACCTTCCCATAAAATTCGTATAGCAGTTATGATTCACCATCATCTGGAACTCGTCCGGTCCCATGACACAGTAATATCCATAGTGCGATCCGTCTGCCGAAAAATCTCCTCTGGTCGCCAGCATCCTGCTGATTTCTACGAGCATTTCTGCCGCATACTTTTTCATGAAATCCTCTGTATCCGCACCGGACAGGTTCTCATAGAACCAGATTCCGTATGCCACTCCCGTAGAAGCCTGCATCTGAAGGCTGGCATGCTGCCACAGGGGACAGCTCTCCCTTCCGCTGATGGTGGATACCGGATAGAATGCCCCTTCACAGTCTAATGCCTTCGCCCTCTCCCTCGCCATATCCAGTGTATGATAGCGGTATTCCAAAAGACTTTCCACAGCCTCCGGAAGATTTAACATATAAAACGGCAGACAGTAGGTTTCCGTATCCCAGAATGTATTTCCGGCATAGGCTTCCCCGGTCAGTCCCTTTGCGCCTATGTTATCCTCCGAGTCTACGCCGTGATAAGTCTGGATCATCTGAAAAATGCAGAACCGGATGCCCTGCTGGTTCTTCTCATCCCCGCGGATTTCTATATCCGCATCCTTCCAGATGTTCCCCCACCACTCCCCGTTTTCCGAAAGCAGTACGTCAAAGTCCGGATGTTCTATCTTTTCCTCCCTCTTTCCCGGTCTGGAATTTGTGACGATCCTCACGAACTTTTCTTCCCTGTTCTGCTCCAGCTGCAGCACAAAAGTCTTTCCAGCCTCTTTTTCATCCGTATGTGTCGCTTCATCATGAGAAGCATCACAGAAAATCTGATGCTCCGAACGAAGTACCTGTCCACCGGGCGAAGTATGTCCCATGATGCTGAAACATCCTTTTTTCCCAGTCTCTATTTCATCTACCTCCCAGTAACACTGCTGCGTAGCCTGATGGATGATGCCAAAATCCGCCAGAAAAGTAACTTCTGCCACACCGGAGTAATTCAGGGCCTCCAGTGTCACCCTCTGTAGTCCTGCGGAAACATATTTCATGGACACAAAACGCTCAAATACGATCCTTGTCTTTTTTCCGCTCTCTGTCTCCCAGAGAAAACTTCGCTTTAAAAGACCGTTTTTCAGATCTAGGGTCCGCTCAAAATCAGAGAACTTTACCGTAAATAAATCCAACCCCTCCCCATCGATGGTAATTTTCATCTTTAGCCAGTTCACAGAATTTACCATAAATTCCGAAATACTGCTCACGCCCTTATACTGCGCCTTTCCCCTGTCCGTCCTGATATAGACTCCGTTAAAATAACTGCCGGTCAGGCTTTTTCCGGAATACCCCTCCTCAAAAAAACCTCTTATGCCCATGTACTCGTTTGCCAGGGAAAAAATACTCTCCCCCACCTCACTGTACTCCGGATCAAATCCCTTTTCTGCCACCACCCACGGGTCTACCTGAAAATACATGTCTGCTACCTTTGCCATATAAAACTCCCTTCTTTTAAACCTGCTGAAACCGTTTTGTTTCATTGCTTAACTGCTCTGAGACTTCACTGTTTCTTTCCATCGCATCGCTAATATCCTTAATCTGCTGCACAATCCTGGTCGAGCTGTCTGCCGACTGCTCGATCGCACCGGATGCCTCACCTACCACCTCC
>JAFVAA010000763.1 GCA_017476305.1 Lachnospiraceae bacterium | reverse complement strand
TTACCGGTTGGGGGTAACAGCCGGAATATGCAATTATAACAGCCCGGGAATGCCGTTTTTGGCACCGGGCTGGATGTCTACTTATAAACATGTCATTTTTATCTTTCCTACCATCTCCTTTCCTTATGAAACTACCTATTTACAAGGCTTTTCAGCCTTTCACACCATCTTTATTTGGAGCTAACACCAATATTTCTTAGAGTACCTGAATATAGCATAACCATCAATTGAATGCAAGATAAAAAGCTAGTGAATATGCGACTTCACGAAATGCGAAGTTGGAAATTTTACATCATTAAGGATTAAAGCTCGTCGTTATTGCTTAAGAATACAGAATTTTAATTTGTCGTCGGAACACGGTACAATTTGTCGCTTTACAGATAAGTTACCATCAGTGTGGCTTCGCCGATAGGCACAGCGGGGATAATCCTTACCCCAGCCATTCGACATTATCATTGAAGTAAACAATCTTGCAACTATCGGCAAGCTGTAATGCCTGTATGTGCTCCTTCTTTTCATCTTCGTCCAACATGATGTTAGCATGAAACGGATTATTTATTGAGGGTGCCGCTTCTACTCTGGCACCCACGTTAAAACAGCTACCGGCTGACAAAGAGGCTATTGCCTTTGCTCTTTTAAGAAAAGTTACCTCTGTGATAAAGCGTATCGCTTCTGCCTCTTCTCGTCCTCCGTCCCTATCAACAGAATTACCGCCTAAATCCTTAAAGAGAGCCGGAGATATCTCTTTATTCTTTGTGATGCAATCTGGTCTGGAGCGTTTTACAACTCTGTATAGTGTTTCACTACCCTCAACAGTAGCACTCAAAGCAATACTTGTAGGGAGTTCAGCTCTCTCTTCTTTTCCGCCTTGATGCTCCGAATGCTCAAGATACCCAGTTCCTGATTTATTATCAAACTGTCCCATAGAATTCCCTCACGATCTTGTTTATCTGCTCCATATTATCTAAAGAGACATCGGGAAATTGAGCATCCTCATATACTCTTTTGGGAACAACCATACAAGTTACTCTGGTTTCAAAAACCTCTATTTCCATGTAACTTCTATCTTCAAGTTCAAACTGTAAATGCAGGCTATTTCTTCCTGTCTTAAATATTTCAGGCTGCCTGACCAAATGAAAAACTATGTTAAGAGTATTATCAATCACCTTCTCAGAAACGTAGTCATCATCTTCAGTTTTCTGGAAATCCATAATTTCTGACAGTAATGTCAGATTCTTGCTTTTCTCTGTATCAAAAGCTAAAGAACCCTCTATCTTAACTTCATTCCCATCTGCTGCTTTAGTTGCTTGTCCCTCCTGACTTACTTGAACTGCCTGGTTCTCTTGCCCCCCCTGATCCAGCGCAAAATTACTTGTAGTATTTATATGTTGCCTCTGTCTTCTTTGAGACTCTTGCTTCAGGAACAAGGCAAAGTCGATCAGCTGATTTACTTTATCATCAGGAAGCCCAACAACTGCCCTTTCAAGTGCTTCATATGCCATATTCTTCCACCTTCATTTCGTCTCGATAAAATCTTATAATTCTCTGTTATCGTCTACAAATCTCTGCACTCACGTACCGCTGTGTTCACACACTCATATATACGTTCATATGAGCCCGCATACTCTCATACAGGATATACTGATTCCATTATGATTTTTGTCTACGCACCTTCATTTCTACCCATCATATTATTATCGGCACAAAATGGCAAGGACTTTAGAGGCGCTTTGAGATAAATTTGAGGTTTTACCGCTCGATCTTAAACGTAAGCATACCTCCTTTGCGAAAACCGTATGGACTTTCGGAATCCTCTTCGCTTTCAGGCTCTCGCATTTATTTTCTTATCTTGAATAATAAAAGCATACGAAACCCGAATGATATCAGAAGCGTCGGAAATTGGATTTCAAAGACCGATTAATTATGCTTTCGGGATGAATATAACATACCCGCCAGCCGA
This sequence comes from Lachnospiraceae bacterium, assembly GCA_017476305.1. Classification (GTDB taxonomy): domain Bacteria; phylum Bacillota; class Clostridia; order Lachnospirales; family Lachnospiraceae; genus Butyribacter. Next base: position 6,416 of record JAFVAA010000763.1, on the reverse strand, counting down.
ATGCAATTCAAAAAGTCCGGTAAATAAGCTGATTTTAAAACTTTGTGAGAATTAGACAAATTTGGATATCAGAATTTGTGAAGAATTGCTAATTTACGATTCGTGAAATTTGCTTGTGATTATCTCAAACTTCTAAAATTTACAGAATGTGATTACTTTAGAATCGGAATTTATGACGACAGATATTTAAGAACTTTGGGTGTTTAAACCCTCTCATGATATGTCTCCGGATGCTCCGGATCGAATATCTCATTCGCCCACATTACCGTTACCATATCATCAGTATCACTCAAATTGATGATATTATGCGTATACCCCGGCAGCATATATACGCACTGCAATTTGCTACCGCTAACCTCAAATTCACGAACAGGATACTCTTTTCCCGTCTCAGGATTAATGCCTATCTGCCGCTCCTGTATCAGTCCGTGTCCTGATACCACCAGAAATATTTCCATCTTTGTATGATGCCAGTGCTGCCCTTTGGTCATTCCAGGTTTTGAAACATTTATAGAAAACTGCCCAACATCCTTATTTCTGAAAAACTCAGTAAATGATCCCCGATTATCCGTAGTCCCCGCAAGAGAAAATATAGTTTTCGCTGCAGGCAAATAGGATAAATAGGTGCTATACAATTTCTTTGCAAAAGACCCCTCCGGAATTGAATCAAACAGCAGCGTATTCGGCTGTGTTGCAAAAGATTCCAGTAAATCTACAATATATCCTAATGTAGCTTTGTGTTCGGCAGGCACATAGCAATACCGTCCATTCTTATTTTCAAAAGGACTATACCTTTCTACGCTCATAGACGGATATGCCGAATAATCGCAATGATGTTCCTTTCCCTCCAATGCATAGAGCATTTCGTTTATAAGGTCATCGATATACAAAAGAGATAATTCTGTGCTTCTGTCATTAACTGTATATTCCAGATTATTTGCTATCGCATTGCAAAATGTCGCTATTGCCGAGTTGTAATTTGGTCTGCACCATTTTCCAAAAATATTTGGAAAACGATAGACTAATACCTTCGCTCCCGTTTCCTCGGAATATTTAAAGAACAACTCTTCTCCTGCAAGTTTACTTTTTCCATATGGAGAATCTGCATATCTCCCATTCAAAGAAGCCTGTATGGACGAGGATAGCATTACCGGACAAGTATTTCCATGAGATTTTAAGCAGTCTAATAATATTTCAGCAAATCCGTAATTTCCAACATCAAACTCCGCAACATCCTTTGGTCGGTTTACACCTGCCAGATTAAATACAAAATTACAATTATTGCAGAATCTGTTCAAATCCTCTAATGTATTATCTTTATCATACTCAAATATTTCATCCACTAAAATGGAGGTATCTCTTTTCTTACCATCTCGAACACATTTTAGGGTTTCTACCAGATTCTTACCGACAAACCCTTTTGCACCGGTTACTAATATCTTCATATAATCTAAACACCTTCTCTTTTCAGTGCAAAGCCCACATCTTCCTTGTATGTATATATATTTAATCTCGCCTCTATCTTAACAATCTTCCGCTTATCCTGGACATACGAGATCAGTTCATCCTTGTTAAACTCTGCTTTGAATCCGGAATATATCTCATATATATACTTCTTCAAATTCTCATTCCACACGGCACGCCTTAGTATCTCTTCTTCAGATGGAGAACCTATATTCACAAGGACATCCTCTATTTCAACAGTAATAGCATCTGAAAACAGAATCATGCCAAAGCTTGAATAGGTATATGCCTTTGCGATTCCTTCCTCGATTTTTTTATACGCTTCAATATTTCTGTAATCAATATTCTTCAGCACAAACTCCGAACCTAAAAGGAAAATTTTTTCTGCGTTGTCAGAAAGAAATGTCAGGTATGCATCATCATCCTCAAATTTATCCCTGATGCCGTAGCATGGAATGATATTCTTATTCAGCAAATAATACGATAATTGATCTACAAAAGTATTATTTGTATGTGATACACAGGTCTCAATTAGATTTTCTTCTGTCATCCCGGAGGTAAGATTATCAAAAGTCAAAAGTGGTACAGTAACGCTCTGTTTATAAAGGCTCCCCTTACCAGGATTATTCTTGACAACAGCTCCATACTTCTCACACAGGCTGCGGCGAGTCTTATCCTTTATAGATGAGAGTGTACTCTCCTCATTAAACTCCTCCGCATATTTTGCGGCATCTTTTCTGGCTTCTTCCAGTTCATGCTCCCTATATTCTTTTCTAATCCAATCCTTTAAGAAATCAAAAATCTTCTTTGCTTCATCCTGTACATCAGACTCGTCCCACAGCTTTCGAATCTCGTCCGCAGAACGCTCTGACACAGAGATCTCAGTCTCTCTATCAGCTCTATAATATACATTACCATCCGTAGCCTTATCAGCCGCATCTACACGTCGGGATTTCTTCTTTTTGAAGCCCTCAAATCCGAGCAGTATTCTCGCAAAAATATTCCTGGTATATTCAACCTCTCCATCCTGTACATATACCTTAAAGTCATCAGCAATTATTGCGTTTTTAAGAAGCAACTCGTCACGGTATTTGTATGCAACATAAGAAACGCAAAACATATAGTATTCTCTGGCTGCCTGTCCGCAATATAATCTGTGAGCCACATAATATTTGGAATAATATTCGTATTGACGAAGAGACGTTTCTAAAAGCTTCAGAACCTTATCACTAACTGTCCCATCGTCAACCCTCATCTCCACAAAACTTTTCATTGCATTGCGGACTCTCTGAGCCGTAAAAAGCTCCAATGCCGCATCGGCTTCCTTAGCTTCGATTCCTTCATCCACCGCATAATTAAACAGGTAGTACAGATAAGAATGAGCCGCCATAGTAAGAAAAGTTTCATACTTTCTGCCTATGGCTGACTTCGCCTTAAATGATACCTGATTAACGACAAATTGATCATAAAAAGCAGTTGTTAAAAAGGCATTATAACCATTCTTAAGTAAGCCATAATAAAAATCAAAAAGAATAAATGCAAGGTCTCGAACATACCCCTCCTCACATCCGTCAGGTATATACGAATCATCAAACAGTCCCATGGGATTGTATATCTGCTGCCAAAAATTCGGATTAAACATCTCTCCCAATTTCTCACGTTCTCTGAAATAGCTTCCCAGCCAACGGTGCAAATTCCTTAATTCTTCAATTTCCAGTCGCATACATGTCTCATCTCCATTAGTATAAGCTACATGCATCACATAAAAAGTTAAAAGTCCGGGATCCCATATCTTCTGCACAGTCTTTAGAGGAACCTCTTTTAATCCTTCAAACAGTTCATCCAGATTATTGCTAAACAGCGTAAACGGTTTTTCTTTTGAGGCATCTATATCACAATCCCGACAATAATGATTATACAGATCCTTATAAATGCCTTGCATGAACTCCCAAGCATAGGATGTCTTTTCAGCATCTTTTGCATTAAGGCAGACACGAAGCATTTTTTCCGCTGTTTCCTGAATAGAGTCCACAGCGTATACTGTATCTTTCGAATCATCTTTTTTCATCTGCGTCTTACCTCAGCATCATTCAATAGCTTTTCAATAGCATAATCATAGATCTTCTGATAACGCTCACGCTCCACGATGTTCTGGTCTTTTCGTAATATCCAGTCATTCATAAAGGCGTTAAGCATCTGCTTTTTCTCTTCTATGTCGTTATCTGCCTCAAAAAACGAAATTACATACCGCCTTATCTGTCTGTCAATTTCCTCAAATCCCTTGAAAGCTCCGTACATCATCAATGAAGAATGAATTATAAGCACTGTTTCAGAGATAAATATGGCAAGCACCATCCACCTTATTCCATATAGATGCACGAAAAGATTAATGATTACATAGAGAAATGTGATGATCATAATCCTCTTTTGCGTCAGGATTCTGGGTTTCCTGTTCATAAAGAAATCCGTAACCGAAACGCCATAAAGAGAATCATTAATACTTCCGTTGATTAAAGTGATTACTGTGATGGAAAGGGTAGCAATCGTTCCGTGTATCTGCAGGATCACAAGCGAAGCATTTGCATCAAGGGCTTCAAAAAACGAACATCCATTACAGCATATACATGTATCAACACATTGAAAAAGCAACCCACCAAGAAGCAAAATACCCATTATCACAAGCACAGCTATCTCACCGGTCTTTGTCTTCTTAGAAATTTTTCTCCACTCTTCTGCTTCCTGCTGCATCAGATAATCTCCACTCATCAGATTAAGCCAATTGTTCCTTCACATACATAATCCGTCGTCATAATCTTATCTACCGTTCCCTGCACGTCCAAAAGCCTCGTATGTAAACGCTCGCTAGGTTACTGCCGCCCTAAACGTATTTGTTGCGTAACATATATAAAGGGCTGGGAATACCAAACTCTAGGAAAGTTTCCTTCCCCGCCAACAACACTAAACCGACCTCTTAGTAAGCGGCTTTTGCTGCTCTCCTGGTCAGTCAGGAGTAGCCATTCTTATACACAAATCCATTCTTTCTAACAACTCTCTTTGCTTTTATATTTCCGATATAGGTTATTGAGTATTTCTTAAGTCTCTATATCTTCATTTATATGTTCATATCTCCATTTCCCCGCAAATGCAGGAAATACATGGCTAATCGTATGTGCTAAACCAGACGAAATGACTAACGTCACGCCCCAAAGTGCGATACAATAAGGAAACACGGCAAACAACTGTATTGGCTCATAAGTATTTATAAAATTGCACAAACCTATGTAAACAGGAAACTGTATTGCCATAATTGGTAATGAAAGTTTCCCGATGTGCTCCAAAACAGCTTGCTTATATATCCCATTCCCCAACAAATATATTCCCATACAACCAAGCATAGCGTTTATCAAAAAGAGAAATACGTTGCCGTAGGAATTTGAATACATTCGAATATCGTTAGGGAAAATAATATTCGATGCACAACACACGACAAATAGTAGCAATCCAATCAAGATGCAGAGCACCTTATTTGGTAAGTGAGATTCTATTCTTCTTTTCACGTTTACTCCGCACCAATAGAAAAACAATCCCACAAATGAAGTTAGAATGTAACTTGTCGTCCCATTTTTATATATGTGGCTAACGGCTAACGCTAAAATCAATCCGCAGCAAATAGAGAGTGTTTTATACAATCGTCTTCCTTCAATCAAAGAGTATATAACACAAGTAAAGAAATATGATATTAAAAACCACTCCCCTCGAATCAACATGATTTGCAATATCATTGTTCTCTTCTCTTCTGAAAATGTAATAATATAATCCATGCCGTATACAAATAATACCAACAGCCCATTAATTGTAGAATAAATTATCAACGGAACGCAAAGAGATTGTATACGTTCAAACGCACATTTTATAGGCGCTTTTCTTCTACGCAATACCCCACCACAAAAAAGAACAGCGGCATGTGAAAACTATTTATTATTGTGTTAACAATATTATCAGAAAGTGACTCTGTTTGATTCTGAAAGAAACCTGTACAGTGTCCTATGATAAGAAGTATTATTCCTATACCTTTGATAACATCAATTGATGAATTGCGTTCACTATCATGCATTTATTTATTCTAATTCCTTAGAAATAGCTCCCCTTTGATTTGCCTGAATAACCGTAATATTCCATCAAGGCTCTATCTTTCTCTCTTCCTTTTAGATGACCGAAATGAATAGAATCCATTTTTATCTTATCCAAGTATTCATCAGCTGTTTTTATGACTTTCGCTGGAACACCTACTGCAACAGAATTATCAGGGATGTTTTTGCTTACTATAGCCCCCGCTCCGATTATAACATCATTTCCTATAGTCACTCCGGGCAAAATAATTGTATTTGTCCCAATATATACATTATCTCCCACGGTAATAGGTTTTGTGATTTCAAGATCAGGAACCAAGTGTCTATATATGAGGGTTCCTCCATCATGGGTAATAAATCGAACGCCATCTGTGATATGGACATTATGTCCTAAAGTGATAATCCACGGTTCAGTGCTCCAGTCAATATTGCCATATAAGTGTACCCCCCTACAGGGAAATTGACACCTACTCGTTTGGCATACTCAAGCGGTTTAAATCTTTTTAATGTGAACTTTGCAAAAAAGTTACACTAAATACTATATAGCCTGTTTCTATACCTCCAGAAATGTCATCAGCTCCTGCATGGATTTTCCGCTTTTGCGGAACGCGGCACTCCAAGAAATATTGGGAAAACTCCTCTCAACCCCGGTGTAGCCAAGTGATACACCGGTATTTCTTCTTACTCTCCTTTTATTTCTGGTGCTGTCAAAAAGCTCTCTTTTATTATGGTGTTTATTGTGCAATTCTTACAAATTATTCCTTGTCTTCTTTCTGCATTCTTTTTATCATAAAGATATAACCTTTTAACAGGAGGAAGAGA